>NZ_JBBIAR010000111.1:0-22043 GCF_054185165.1 Bradyrhizobium sp. UFLA05-109
GCTGCTGACCATCCTCAACGCGATGATGCGCGACGGAAAGCCATATAAAATCGCTCCATCAACATAACAGTTGCCGGATCTGCGCTGCGCTTGTCCGGGACGACGAGCGGAGAGTGCGGCTTCAGCGGAATTTACCGCCCGGTCTTCCACGCGCTCGTCACCGCGCTGATCTCCGCGGCCTCAGGCTCCCGAACTGCTGATGGCGTGCGCGAGAACCGCGGCGCGGGCGCCGGCTGCTTCACGCCGTGGCGCTCGACGAAGACGTTGCGCGCGACCATGTGCGGATGCTTCGTGGCCTCCAACATCGTCAGAACCGGGGCGAAGCAGATGTCAGTGCCTTCCATGATGCTGCACCAGTCGTCGCGCGTCTTGCTCTTGAAGACGGCCTTCAGCTTCTCCTTCAGCGCCGGCCAGGCCTTGCGGTCCATCTGTGCCTCGAAATCGGCGTCGGTGAGCCCGGCGTGCTGGCGCAGCAGCGCGTAGAACTGCGGCTCGATCGAGCCGATCGAGATGAAATGGCCGCAGGCGCATTCATAGACACCGTAGAAATGCGCGCCGCCGTCCAAAAAGTTCTGGTCGCGGCCTTCGGTCCAGCGGCCCATCGCGGTCATGTCGAAGAAGAACGACATCAGTGACGCCGCACCGTCGCACATCGCGGTGTCCACCACCTGGCCCTTGCCGGATCTTTGCGCTTCCAGCAGCGCCGCGAGTACGCCGACCACGAGATAAAGCGCGCCGCCGCCGAAATCGCCGACCAGGTTGAGCGGCGGCACCGGCGCATCCTTCGTACCGATCGCAGCAAGCGCGCCGGTGATGGAGATATAGTTGATGTCATGGCCCGCGGCATTCGCCAGCGGACCTTCCTGACCCCAGCCGGTCATGCGGCCATAGACGAGCTTTGGATTGCGCGCGAGCACGACATCGGGCCCGAGGCCGAGCCGCTCCATCACGCCCGGACGAAAACCTTCGATCAGCGCGTCAGCGCTCGCGAGCAGGTCGAGCACCTCTGCGATCGCCGCCTTGTCCTTCAGGTCGAGCTCGATCACCTTGCGTCCGCGCCCTGCCACCGACTTCATGCTTTTCCTCGCACCTAAGCGGTCGAGCGTGACGACTTCGGCGCCCATGTCGGCGAGCAGCATGCAGGCGAACGGGCCGGGGCCGATGCCGGCGAATTCGACGATGCGGAAACCTGCGAGCGGGCCGGAGGCGCGTTCTGATTTTTCTCGGGCTGATTGATCGAGCACGTTGTTGTTTCCTCGGGGGTCGCAAGACGGGTGCGCGAGAAGCGGCACCTGTTTGGACGTTCCTCTATGGGGCGAGTTAATTGGTCGATTAAATTTTCTCGCCTTCGACCTGACGAGGCAAGCGCTTTTGCTGCATGGGCGCATAATAAAAGCGGCGCGCATTACTGCGCGCCGCGGAAAATTTGTGTTGAGTAGCTAAAGCGCGATCGCTATCGCGCTTTAGCTCTTTGTTTGAGCATGATCTTTCCGGAAAACCGCTGCACACTTTGCGCTAACGCGGCCCTTCGGGTCCGGATCATGCTTTGTCAGCCCGCGGCAGCAACCGCGCGCTGCGCCATCACCTTGATCAGATTGGCGCGATACTCCGACGAGCCGTGAAGATCCGAGAGCAAGCCGCTTGCCGGGATCGTCACGCCGTCGATGCTCGACGCCGCCCAGTTTGCCTTTAGCGCGGTTTCGATGGCGGAAACGCGCATCACGCCGCTCTGCGAGGCACCGGTCACGGCCACACGGACGTCGCCCGGCCCGGTCTGGGCGACGAACACGCCGGTCAGGGCAAAGCGCGAGGCCGGATGCGGGAACTTGGCGTAGCCCGCCTTCGCCGGGATCGGGAAGGACACGGCGGTGATGATCTCGCCGTCCTCGAGGGCGGTTGCGAACAGGCCCTTGAAGTAGTCATCCGCCGCGATCGAGCGCTTGTTGGTCTTGATCGTCGCACCCAGCGCCAGCGTCGCGGCCGGATAGTCGGCGGCCGGATCGTTGTTGGCGAGAGAGCCGCCGATTGTGCCGCGATAGCGAACGGCGGGATCGCCGATCAGCGAAGCCAGGTACGCAACCGCGGGGATCGCCTTCTTTGCAGCGTCGCTGGTCGCGACGTCATAGTGCGGCGTCGCGGCCTTGATGGTCAGCGTGTCGCCGGAGGCTTCGACGCCGATCAGCTCCTTGATCTTCGCAAGGTCGATCACGTCGGAGGGGCTGGCAAGCCGCTGCTTCATCACCGGCAGCAGCGTCTGGCCGCCGGAGAGATATTTGGCCTCGCTGCCCTTGGCGAACAGAGAGGCGGCTTCGTCGATCGAGGACGCGCGATGATATGTTGTCTGGTACATCTTTGAGTCCTCCCTCTTACGCCGCCTGACCGTTGATGGTGCGCCACACCCGGTCCGGGGTTGCGGGCATTTCGAGATCGTTCTTGCCGATCGCGTCCGTGATCGCGTTGATCACGGCAGCGGACGCGCCGATCGCGCCGGCCTCGCCGCAGCCCTTGATGCCGAGCGGATTGCCGGGGCAAAGGGTCGTGGTGTGGCTGAGCTTGAACGACGGCAGATCGTCGGCGCGCGGCATGGTGTAATCCATGAACGAGGCCGTGATCGGCTGTCCGTTGGCGTCATAGACCGCGTGCTCGAGCAGCGCCTGGCCGATACCCTGTGCAAGGCCGCCATGGACCTGGCCCTCGACGATCATCGGGTTGATCAGGCGCCCGAAATCGTCGGCCGCCACGAAGTTGACGAACGACGTCTTGCCGGTGCCGGGATCGACCTCGAGCTCGCAGATATAGGCGCCAGCCGGGAAGGTGAAGTTGGAGGGGTCATAGAAGGCGCTTTCCTTCAGGCCCGGCTCCATCCCGTCAGGCAGGTTGTGCGCGGTGTAGGCCGCGAGCGCGACCATTGGCAGCGCGATCTTCTTGTCGGTGCCGGTCACCTTGAACTCGCCGTTCTCGATGACGATGTCGGCTTCCGAGGCTTCCAGCTGATGCGCCGCGATCTTCTTGGCCTTCGACTCGACCTTCTCTACGGCTTTCAGGATCGCGGTGAGACCGACGGCCGCGGAGCGCGAGCCATAGGTGCCCATGCCGAACTGCACCTTGTCGGTGTCGCCATGGACGATCGAGACCTGGCTGATGGGAACCCCTAAGCGTTCGGAAATGAGCTGAGCGAACGCCGTCTCATGGCCCTGGCCGTGGCTGTGCGAGCCGGTCAGGACCTCGATGGTGCCGACCGGGTTGACGCGCACCTCCGCCGATTCCCACAAGCCGACGCCGGCACCCAAGCTGCCCACCGCCTTCGACGGCGCGATGCCGCAGGCCTCGATGTAGCAGGAGACACCGATGCCGCGCAGCTTGCCTTCAGACTTCGCTTTCGCCTTGCGGCCTGCGAAGCCGGCGTAGTCGATCGCCTTCATCGCCGCATCGAGCGAGGCGTTAAAGTCGCCGGTGTCGTAGGCCATGATGACCGGCGTCTGGTGCGGGAACTGGGTGATGAAGTTCGTCTTGCGCAGCGCGGCCGGATCGACCTTCAGTTGCCGCGCCGCCGTCTCCATCATCCGCTCGACCAGGTAGCTCGCCTCGGGCCGTCCCGCGCCGCGATAGGCGTCGACCGGCGTGGTGTTGGTGTAGACGGCGATCACCTCGGCATGGATCGCCGGGATGTCATACTGGCCCGACAGCAGCGTCGCGTAGAGATAGGTCGGCACCGCCGAGGAGAACAGCGACATGTAGGCGCCGAAATTGGCGTAGGTCTTCACTCTGAAGCCGGTGATCTTGTTATTCGCATCGAACGCCATCTCCGCATGCGTGACATGGTCGCGGCCATGCGCATCGGTGAGGAAGGCCTCGGTGCGGTCACCGGTCCATTTCACTGGGCGGCCGGTCTTCTTCGACGCCCACAGCGCCACCATCTCTTCGGGATAGATGTAGATCTTGGAGCCGAAACCGCCGCCGACATCGGGTGCGATCACGCGCAGCTTGTGCTCGGGCGCGATGTTGTAGAAGGCCGACAGCACGAGGCGCGCGACATGCGGATTCTGTGACGTCGTATAGAGCGTGAAATGCTCTTCTGCCTCGTTATAGTCGGCGACGGCCGAGCGTGGCTCCATCGGGTTCGGCGCGAGGCGGTTGTTGGTGACGTCCAGCTTCACCACGTTGGCCGCCTTCGAAAAGGCGTCGTTCACCGCATTCTCGTCGCCGATCACCCAGTCATAGATCTGGTTGCCGGGTGCCTCGGGATGGAGTTGAGGTGCGCCAGCCTTGACCGCGTCGGTCACGTTCGCGACAGCGGGCAGTTCCTCGTAATCGACCACCACGGCTTCGGCGGCGTCGCGCGCCAGATTCTTGCTTTCGGCGATCACGACCGCGACGGCCTGGCCGACGAAGCGCACGGTCTCCGGCGCCATCGCCGGCCATGCGCCCATCTTCATCGGGCTGCCGTCCTTGGAGGTGATGGCCCAGCCGCAGATGAGATTGCCGACCTTGTCGTCGACGATCTGCTTGCCATTGAGCACCGCGACCACGCCCGGCAGCTTCAACGCCGCGGAGGCGTCGATGCCTTTCACCTTGGCATGCGCGTGGGGGCTGCGGATGAAATGGGCATAGGTCATGCCCGGTAACTTGACGTCGTCGACATACCGGCCCTTGCCGGTAATGAAACGCTTGTCTTCCTTGCGCACAACGCTTGCGCCAATGCCTTCAACACCCATGATCCTGTCCTCCCGACGGGAATTTGATTGACCGCACTTTCCAACGAAAGCTGCGGCGGTGGTTCGATTAGGCCAATTCGACTAGGCCAAGTCGCCGCTTACTCGGCGGCCTGCGCGACCTTCATGCGGCCGGCGGCATCCAGCACCGCCTTCACGATGTTGTGGTAGCCGGTACAGCGGCAGATATTGCCTTCGAGCTCGTGGCGGACGGTGGCTTCATCGAGCTGGCCACCATGGCGTTGCACGATGTCGACCGCCGACATGATCATGCCCGGCGTGCAATAGCCGCACTGCAAACCGTGATTGTCGCGGAACGCCGCCTGCATCGGGTGCAGCTCGTCGCCCTTGGCAAGACCTTCGATCGTGGTGACGTTTGCGCCGTCGGCCTGGCCTGCCAGCATGGTGCAGGATTTTACCGCGCGGCCGTCAATGTGCACGACGCAGGCGCCGCACTGGCTGGTGTCGCAGCCGACATGGGTGCCGGTGAGGTTGAGGTGATCGCGCAGGAGATGGACCAGCAGCGTGCGGTCCTCGACATCGACAGAGACAGCCTTGCCGTTCACTGTCAGTTTGACTGTAGACACGTGAGTACCTCCCTTATGTGTTTTGTCGTTATTCCAATTAGAGACAGCGCGAACGGAACTTTGCAACTGGGATTTTGGTGACCGCACGTCATGGAAAGGTCATCGTGGCTGGTCGCAGGCGCTCGATTCGATCATGACGTTGCGTGCCGCCGCCAGCGCGTGGCGCGACCCGTGAGACTCTTTCGGAAAAATCTGCGTCACGCCTGCGGCGGCGTGCTTTCCATGCCGCCGCGCGACGCCGCTCACCCTGGGACCTCAGCCCTGTCGTGCGTCGCTTCTCCCTCCGATGCCTTGTTCGTTGTCTCGAATAGGAGCACGCGCTCACGGCTTTGCAATCGCGATCTTCGTAGTAGGCGCGAGCTATCTAAGTCATTGATTTCATTGATGGTGACCCCGGCCGCCCCGCCGCGGAGGCGCGCCCGCAAGCCGTGGCGTACACGGGCGTCCCGCTACTGCGACTCCGACAGTCCATTCCGTCATTTCGGGGCTCCGGGCGCCTGGGATCCGTCGGGCCACAGGGTGCGTGGAGAGTTCTCAGATGCGCAATCGCGCATCATCGCTCGCGACTTCGTCGCGCCCCGTCACCATCCTGCACGACGAGACCGAAGCGCAGATCGGCGGCAAGCTTGCGCAGCTCGGCTCGCCGCCGATCGGTTCGACGTCGCGCAAGCTTGCTGCGAATTTTTTGGAGAACTTCGCGACGGTGGTAGCGCCGTCATCGTGATTGACGCGAACGATCGACGCGTGATGTCGGGTGCAACGATCTGATCGTGGCACGATGTTGCCGCAAATCCGATCGTGCATTTCAAGCCGCAAAATAAGGGCGAGACGCGAGCGTCGACAACGAGATGAGCGGCAAAAGCCGACGTTGATTTGCACTACTACCTTCCGCCTATACTAAGCGCGCAAAGCTGATGCTGTAATTTTCAACGATGGCTCGCAGACGAACTGCGCATCACGAGCGCAGCGCGCTCAAGCGCCCAACATGGCGTGCACAACATCACCGCGGAGGGAATACATGACCTTTGGAACGAAGGGCTTTTTGGCTGGCATTTCGCTGATTGCGATGCTGGCGGCCGGCACGTCCGGCACTCGCGCCAACGACTCGCTGCTCAAGGCGCAATCCGATGCGAACCAGTGGGCGGTTGCCGGCCACGACTATGGCAACACGCGCTTCAGCCCGCTCAATCAGATCAACACCGAGAACGCCGGCAAGCTGACGCTCGCCTATTCGTTCTCGCTGGCGTCGCTGCGCTCGAACGAATCCTCGCCGATCGTGATCGGCAACACGCTCTACGTCTCGAGCTCCTGGGGCCCGAAATACGTCTACGCGCTCGATGCTGCGACCGGCGTTCGCAAATGGACTTACGAACCCGACATTCCCGATGACGTGCTGCAATACGCCTGCTGCGACGTGAACAATCGCGGCGTCACCTACGCCGACGGCAAGATCTTCGTCGGCCGCCTCGACGGCAAGCTGACGGCGCTCGATGCCGCGACCGGCAAGTCGCTGTGGACTACCAAGGTGGTCGACTACAAGCAGGGTTCGGTCATCACTTCGCCGCCGCTCGTCGTGCGCGACAAGGTCATCACCGGCTTCGGCGGCGGCGAGTACGGCGCGCGCGGCGCGCTGCGGGCCTTCGACATCAACACCGGCAAGCAGGTCTGGCAGACCTACACCGTGCCCAATCCGGATGAGCCCGGCGGCGACAGCTGGAAGGGCGATACCGCCCAGCATGGTGGCGGGGCGGCCTGGCTGGTCGGCTCCTACGATCCGAAGAGCGATACCGTTTATTGGGGCACCAGCAATCCCGGCCCGTGGAACACCGCGGTGCGCTCGACCGGCGACGGCAACTTCGGCAAGCTGACTAACCTCTACACGGCCTCGACGCTCGCGCTCGATCCCAACACCGGCAAGATCAAGTGGCACATCCAGACCACGCCAGCGGATGCCTGGGACTATGACGGCGTCAACGAGGCCGTGCTTGCCGATCTCAAGATCGGCGGCAGCAACGTTCCAGCGCTGCTGAAGGCGGATCGCAACGGCTACTTCTTCGTCGCCAATCGCGAGACCGGCAAGGTGCTGTCGGCGGAGAAATACGTCTTCTCCAACTGGGCCAAGAAATGGGACATCAACACCATGCGCGCGGAAGAGGATCCGGACAAGCGTCCGGGGCCGAACCATCCCGCCAAGGACATCTGCCCGAACCTGATCGGCGGCAAGAACTGGCAGCCGATGTCGTTCAACCCTCAGACCGGCCTCGTCTACATCCCGTCCAACAATGTCTGCATGGACTGGTCGGTCGGCGACGTCGCCTACAAGCGCGGCGTGTTCTATCTCGGCGCCGAATTTCCGACCAAGGAAGGCCCCGGAGGCTTCCTCGGTGAACTCGTGGCCTGGGATCCGGTTGCGCAGAAGAAGGTCTGGTCGATCAAGGAAGACCTGCCGTTCAACGGCGGCACGCTGACCACCGGCGGTGGCTTGGTGTTTGCCGGCAATATCCATGGCGACTTCCGCGCCATCGATGCGAAGTCCGGCAAGGTGCTGTGGAGCAAAAACCTCGGTTCCGGCATCGGTGCGGGCCCGGTGACTTACCAGGTCGACGGCAAGCAATACGTCGCCATCGTCGTCGGCCGCACGGCTTCGCTCCCTGCGTTCCTGGGCGAGGTGGGTAAGAAGATGACGGCCGCAGCTCCCGAGGGCGGTTCGCTCTTCGTGTTCTCCGTCCAGTGACCACTCGCGCGCGTATCTCAGAGGTGACGGGATACGCGCGCGCTTTTTCCAGGCGATCGTTGCGGCACCGACTGATGCCGTGTGCCGCAGCGCCTGGTCCAACAAGTCCCAACTACGGGAGATGAGGATGCGCCGGAATCATCTTGGAAGTCGCAAGAGCCGAACTCGCGCCATGAATCGCACCATGACAGCGCTGGTCGCATGGGCCGCCGCATCCGCGATAATCGCTCCCGCCGCAACGGCTCACGCGGATGAGACACAGCCATTCCGGCTCTGTGCCGATCCGGCCAATCTTCCGTTCTCCAGCGATAGTGCGTCGCAGCCAGGCTTCTATGTCGAGATCGGGCAGGCCCTGGCGCAGGCGCTCGGACGGCCGATCGCCTATGACTGGTACAAATCCTATTTCGGCAAGCGCACCGTGCGCGTCACGCTGCTCGGCAAGCAATGCGACGCCATGATCGGCCTGCCGCGCTCCGAGGACTTCATGGGACCGGCCGTGATCTTCTCCAACGCTTTCACAAAGGAGGGCTATGCCCTGGTGGCGGCAAAGGGGCAGGCGATCGGGGGCGTCGAGGGCCTCAGGGGCAAGCGCGTCGCCGTGCAGTTCGCCAGCACGCCGCAAAACCTGCTCGCGAGGCGCGACGACATCCAGAAGGTGACCGTGCTCTCGCCCGAGGAAGGCATGCAGGCGCTCGACCAGGGCAAGGCCGACGTCGCCTTCATCTGGGGACCCGTCGCCGGCTGGTTGAACAAGACCACCTATGGCGATCGCTATCAGATCGAGCTCACCGAAGGCGAAGGCCTGTCATGGGATGCGGCCATCGGCTTCGCAAAGACCTCGGCGGAGCTGCGCGATCGCGTCGATGCCATCCTGCCGCAGCTTCAGAAGACGATCGCCGACCTTGCGGTGAAATACGGCTTGCCGACCGGCCAGCCCGTTCGCTTCGGCGCGGCCCAGGCGGTGCCGGCGGGAACAACGACGGGAACGGGAACCGGAGCCGGGGTAACTGAAATTGCCAATGTGGTGGCGACCGAGACCAAGGGTGACGCGGCCACGCCAGGCGCCGAGGCCGTCGGCACGGGCAAGGAGATCTTCAACGGCACCTGCGCGCATTGTCACGGTCCCGACGCGATCCAGAGCGAGAAGAAGATCGACCTTCGGCTGCTGCGTCACCGCTACGGCGACGAGATGCGCGAGAAATTCTGGACCACCGTGCATGAAGGGCGGCCCGCCAAGGGCATGCCGGCCTGGAGGGAGGTCTTCACGGACGACCAGTTCGACAACATCTATTCCTTCCTGCTGACGGTCCAGTCCGAATCGAACGACTGAACTCTCTTGACCAGACGCGACCATGAGGGTGAGGTAGAGTCCATCCGGCATCATCCCGGCGCCGGATGGTCGCCACTTGGATGTACCGCTTCCGCTCCTGCGGTGGACGCCCGCGCGGTGGAGTCTCGTGCGATCGACTCTTGGGAACGCGCCATGACCAGCTTCCTGATCATCGACGATCATCCGCTGTTTCGCGAGGCGCTCGGCAATGCGGTGCGGCTGGCATTGCCGGAGGCGCGGATCTTCGAGGCGATGTCGATCGAGGACGCCCTGAATATCCTTTCAGCCGAAGAGGGTATCGATCTTGCGCTGCTCGATCTCTCGTTGCCGGACGCGACCGGCTTCTCCGGCTTCCTCCGCTTGCGCGAGACCTATCCGCGCCTGCCCGTCGCCATCGTGTCGAGCGAAGAGGACCAGCACGTCGTCCGCGAGGCGCTGGCACTGGGCGCCGCCGGCTATCTGCCGAAGTCGACGTCGAAGCGCGAGCTCGCCCAATCGATCGAGGGCGTGCTGAGCGGATCAGTGTCGGTGCCGAAAGATTTTGTCGCAACGCCGCAGCGGCGCCGCGCCGACACCAGCAAGGCGCTCGCGGTCAAGCTGCGCGAGCTCACGCCGCAGCAGCTTCGTGTGCTCGACCTCCTGCGCCGCGGCTACCCGAACCGGCAGATCGCCCAGGAGCTTCAACTCGCCGAATCCACCGTGAAGGCGCACATCACCGAGATCCTGCGCAAGCTCGGCCTGTTCAGCCGCAACAAGGCGATCATCGAGATCGGCAAGATGGACCTGCCCGATCCCAAGTGCCGGCCCTATGCACGCCTCGATCGCGGCAGGTCTCAATGAGGCGCGCTCTCGTTCTTGACCTGAATCAACCCGGTTGGACCCGGCTGAGGCATTCTCATCTCAACGTCGAACCCGGCAATATTTCGGGCAATATTTTAGGGATGGCTCACGCGTGATGCGATTTCTGATCGTCGAAGACCATCCACTGTTTTGTGAGGCGCTTGAATGTGCGCTCCACATGGTGGCGCCCGAGGCCGACATCCTTCAGGCCACATCGATCGACGGCGCGCTGGAGCTGTTGTCGGCGACATCAGGACTCGATCTCATTCTGCTTGACCTGTCGATGCCGGGCACGACGGGTCTTTCGGGCATCATCCGCATCCGCAAGGCGTTTCCCAAAATTCCCGTCGTCATCGTATCAGGGCATCAGGATCCGCAGATCATTTCCGGCGCATTGTCGCTCGGCGTCGCCGGCTACATCCTCAAATCCTCGTCCAAGCAGGATCTCGCGCTGTCGATCGGCGAGGTGCTGCGCGGCGCGGTCTGTGTTCCCACCGCTTATCGTGCGACCCGTCCGCAGCGCGCCGCCGGCCCCGCGCAGGATCTCATCAAGCGCCTGCACGAGTTGACGCCGCAGCAATTGCGCGTGCTCGAAATGCTCAAGCGCGGCCTGCAAAACAAGCAGATCGCCTATGAGCTGAAGATTTCGGAGACCACCGTGAAGGTCCACGTCTCCGACATCCTGCGCAAGCTCAACGTGCTCAGCCGCACCAAGGCGATCGTCGAAATGTCCCGTATCGATTTCACGACGCTGGCGAGCGAAGGCGCGAGCGCGAAGCACAATCGCGCGCAGTCGGAGTAACAGCACGGTCGCGATTGAGGCCCTATCGTCTTGCTCTCCCGCAAGCGGACGGCAATCGCATATGAGCATCGACGAGGTCGTGATGCCCGGGCTTGTCCCGGGCATCCACGTTCTTTGTGCTGCGGGTAAGGCGTGGATGGCCGGGACAAGCCCGGCCATGACGACGTGGAAACTTCAGCGCCGCAAGCGCTCACGCCATATGCGACAGCCCTGTCCGCAAGTGGAAGAGTCTGCGCTAGCTTGCGGCCCGGCCATGCTGCTCTTCGCGACGATACCCTTTTGCAGGTGATTTGCCCGACGTGTCAAGTGATTTTCGGATAAAGCGTAGGCGCTGCCATCAGGCGCTTCTACTTTGCATGGGGTTGTTTTGCGGATTTTGATGCGCGACCCGGCCGACCGTCGATATCCGCCTCAGGTCAGCAGGAATGACAGCAGCGCGCGCATCTCGGCGGGCTTGATCGGCTTCTTCAGCACCTCGAGCCCGTGGAGGCTGGCCTCCTTCGCGGCCCTTTCGGAATAGTCGGCCGTGATGATCATGGCCGGCACGTCCAGTTTCAAATGCTCCCGGATGTCGGCGACGGCAGACAGGCCGCTCTCGCCGTGATCGAGATGGAGGTCGGCAATCACGGCATCGGGGGAGCCGCCGAGCTCGCTGAGCCGCAGCAACGCGTCCGCGGCCGATCGCGTGGTCGCGACGTCGCAGCCCCAGCCCTCCAGCAGGGCGGCCATGGCCTCGGAGCCGTTCGGATCGTTCTCGATCAGGAGGATCTTGGCGCCTTCGAGCCCGCCATAGTGGCGCTCGGCCAGCTTGACCTCGTGCACCTCGTCGCTGACTTCAGTGAGGTCGGCCGGCTCCAGCTCGAGGGCGAAAGTCGATCCCCGGCCGACCTGCGAGGACAGCCGCACCTCGTGTCCGAGCACGGTCGCGAAACGGCGGACGATGGAGAGGCCGAGCCCGAAACCAGCTTGGTCGGTGGCGCTCGCTTCCCCGCGCTGGAATTCGCGGAAGATCGCTTCCTGCTGCGCCTGCGCGATGCCTGGCCCGGTGTCGGAAACCTGGACGCAGATGCGCTCGCCCCTCGGCCGGCATCCCATGACGACGCCGCCGCTGCGGGTATAGCGAATGGCATTGGCAAGCAGGTTCTGCAGGATACGCCGCAGCATCATCGCATCCGACGTCACCGCAAGCTGTGAGGTGCGGATGCGCAAGGAAAGACCCTGCCGCGCGGCGATCGGCTCGAACTCGTTGCGGAGCTGCTCGAACAGGGGTGCCAGCGCGACCGGGCGCACGTCTGGCCTGAGCGCGCCGGCATCCAACTTTGCGATCTCCAGCAGGGACCGCAGCAAATCCTCCAGCGTCACCAGCGAGCGGTCGACCTGATCGATGAGCAGGCCAGCCTCCTGCGATTCCATCATCTCGGTCAGCGCCGACAGCGTCAGGCGCGCGGCGTTCAACGGCTGCAACAGGTCGTGGGTGACAGAGATCAGCACCGAGGATTTCAGCGAGCTCGCGGCCTCTGCCTGCTGCTTGGCGCGGTATAGCCCCTCATTGGCACGCTCGATCGAATGCAGGGCCTCGCGCAACTGGTGGGTCCGGTCGCGAACCTGGTGATCGAGCGCAATCGCCGTCTCGAACAGCGAGAACGCATTGAGCTGCTGGTCCATCGAGCGCTCGACGCGCGACATCAGCGCGGCGTTGATCTTCTTCAGCTTCGCGGCTTCCCGCTGAAGCTGCTCGACCGATTGAGGGTCCTGCCACGCCTCCGTCACGAGGGGCGCCTTCCGATCGCAACGCCCGTGAACGTCTGGTTCACATGCATCGAGCCGAACTGCTCGCCATAGGTGTGAAAGCCGACGACGCGGTTCTGCCGGTACAGCTCGGACATGTCGCGGGCGAGCTGATGCTGCTCGGCGTCCAGCCGGCGCAACAGGCATTCGAAGCCGATGAAGAGCGACACGTCTCCGATCTCATCACGAATTTCGGCGAACGTCTCGCGCGTCGAGCCGACCAGGCTTCGCGACGTCGCGGCGGTCAGCACCATGCCCTCGTCGATGGCGCAGAAGAAATGCAAGGAGCCGTCCGGTTCGACGCGCTGGATCGACCGCGCGTAATAGGAGCCGCCGACGCGCACCAGCACGGGGTGAGACGCAAAGGAGAACGGGTCGAGCTTGGCGTCCATGATCCCGACCATGCGCGAATATTCCTTCGCCGCGGGCTCCGCGTTCAGCTCCCTGACCGTTCGATTTTCGATGTCGGCCTCGGTGACCACCATTTTCTGCGGCTGTGGCTCGAAATTGTCGCACTTGAAGACCCGGAACGGCAGCGATGTGTTCAGGAGGATCAGGAGAGCGGCGTTGGTGTGGGCTTTGCCGTCGAAGAACACCCAGGTCTTCTCGAAGCGCAAACCGTCGCCCGCCGATCCCCCGACGACCGGAATGTCGTCGAGCGAAGCATAAATCGCAGACATCACCGCTTCCTCGCGGCGGCACAAGCCGTCGATCAAGACCAGGCCGAACGGATTTCCACGGTCGACCTGCGGGGTGACCCGCAGCAGCTCGTGCCGGAGCTCGCCGCCGATCCTGCGGCCGTCCTCGACGCGGAAGCCGTCGAGATTGAGAATGGGGCGGACCACGGCCGAGAAGTCGGCGCGGCTGAACGCCAGCGCCACGACGCTGTTCTCGTCCCAGCCGTCGGGGGCGAGCTCGCCCGCGGTCGTGCAACCGCAGACCTGGGTGTCATCGAAGTGCCGGGTGATCCCGGCGATGAAAGGATGAGGATCGTAAGCGGGTGAGAGGAAGACCAGGATCAGCGCGAGCTCGTCGGATGGGAGCTGGACCGCGAGCTCAGCCACGGCTTCATCGACGCTCGCAGCCTTCGATTTGGCAACGGCGACGCCAGACGCGCCGCCAAACCGAAAATCGGTTTGCCCCACTCCGTCTCTCCCCTCGAGGACCGGCTCGGTCTGACGCCAAGAGCCTGATAAGTGCACGACAAGTGCCCCAAGAGTAAGGCGTTTTCCGGTTAGCCGCAACACGGCGCCCCGATCCTGCCAAGGCTTGTCGGAGCCGTGGAGCGCACGAATTTTCTCCACCAGGATGCAGGCCGGACGAATTTACCGCCCCTTGACGTTTCTGCCCTAATTTTCCGCACCGGTTCGGGAGGGGCTGCTTCCGGGCCGCATGAGTGTCGCAAGAACATGAATTGGGGGTTGGAATGGTCGGGCGTACCGCGTCGAAGTCGAAGCGCACATTTTTTCCGACCCTGAAGTTCCGCGCGAAGATCATTCTCGGCTTTGCCGCGGTGCTCGTCATCTCGGCCGTCAGCATGGCCTTCGCGTATTTCGGCTTTGAGCGGGTCTCGGCCGGCGTCGGCTCATACCGCACCAGCGTTTCCGAGGCTGACCTCGCCCGCAACATCGATCGCGAGCTACTGGCCTATCGTTCGGCTGCCCGCTATTTCGTCGTCACCGGCAAGGAGGACGACGCCAAGGTGGCGCTGGAGGCCGAAGCCGGCCTGAAGAACGCGATCGACCAGGCCATCAAGGGCGCCAAAAGACCGGCGCGGCTGGAAAGCCTCAACAAGCTCGCCAAGGAGTTTTCGAACTTCTCCGCGACTTTTGCCAAGATCCTGCAAGCCAAGCGCGACAGCGCGCTCCTGGTGCAGAACCAGCTTCAGCGCAACGCCAACCTCCTGAAGTACAAGCTCGACGACATCGGCAACAACGCGTCGGAGTCCGAGGCGCAGGCGATCGAGTTCGGCACCAAGCAGGTCAATGCCCAGTTCCAGACCGCGAGCGCGTCGGCGACCAACTTCGTCCTCAATTCCGACCAGGCGCTGGCTGCGAGCGCGCTGGCGCGGCTGAAATTCGTCGAGAATTCGCTCAATGCGATCTACTCCATGGACGACAAGATCGTCGCCGGGCTGAAGGACGCCAAGGGCCTCCTCGTGGCCTATCGCGAAGCGCTGGAGAAGCTTGTCGCCAATGCCAAGATGATCGATGACCTCGTCACCGAGATGAGCGGCTCGGCCGGCGCCATCATGCAGGGTGCAATCGCAATGAAGGCCGATCTCGTTTCCGAGCAGCAGCGGCTGGAAACGGAATCCGAGACAAGCATCGACCAGACGGAGCATCTGATCCTGATGCTGGCTGCCGGCGGCACGCTGCTTGGTGCCATCTTCGCCTTCCTGCTCGGCACCGGCATCTCGCGGCCGATGATCGCGATGTGCAATGCGATGCGCGAGCTCGCCTCGGGCAACTTCGAGGTCGTGCTGCCGGGCCTCGGCCGCAAGGACGAGATCGGCGAGATGGCCGGCGCAGTCGAAGAGTTCAAGACGCAGGCGGTCGCGAAAGCCGAGCGCGATGCGGCAGCCAGTGAAGCCCAGAACAAGGAGACGGCCGCGGCACGCCGCTCCGAGCTGATCCGCTTTGCCGATGATTTCGAGACCGCGGTCGGCGCCATCGTTTCGAACGTCTCGGCCTCGGCCGTGCAGCTTGAATCGGCTGCGTCGACGCTGACCCGCACCGCCGAGACGACGCAGACCCTGTCGAGCCAGGTCGCCGGGGTCTCCGAGCAGGCCTCCTCCAACATGCAGTCGGTCGCCACCGCGACCGAAGAGCTCTCGGCTTCCGTCGAGGAGATCGGCCGCCAGGTCCGCGATTCCAGCCGCATCGCGGAAGCCGCCGTCGTGCAGGCCAAGGAGACCGACGGCCGCATCGGAAAACTGTCGCATGCCGCCCAGCAGATCGGCGAGGTCGTCAAGCTGATCACCGCGATTGCCGAGCAGACCAATCTTTTGGCCTTGAACGCCACCATCGAAGCGGCCCGCGCCGGTGAGGCCGGCCGCGGCTTTGCGGTGGTTGCGAGCGAGGTGAAGTCGCTGGCGAGCCAGACCGCGAAGGCGACCGACGAGATTTCCTCGCATATCACGGGCATGCAGGGCGCGACTGCCGAGTCGGTTGCGGCGATCAAGGAGATCGGCGCCACCATCGGCCAGATCTCGACCATCGCAACCTCGATTGCGAGCGCGGTGGAAGAACAGGGCGCGGCCACGCAGGAGATCGCCCGCAGCGTTCAGAACGTGGCGCAGGGCACGCAGACGGCCGCCACCGACATCGGCCAGGTCAACCGCGGCGCCGCCGAGACCGGATCGGCCTCGGAAGAGGTGCTCAACTCCGCCAAAACGCTCTCCAGCGAAAGCACGCGCCTGCGCGCCGAGCTCGACCGATTCATGGCGAATATCAGGGCAGCGTAAGGTTGCCCTTCCGTCGCCACGCCTTCTGCTGTCGTCCCGGCGAAGGCCGGGACCCATATCCCCAAGGAGAAGTTGTGGCGCGAAGCTAGTAACCGCCAGTCTTCGCCAAACCACTCTCTGTGGTTATGGATCCCGGATCGGCGCTCCGCTTCGCTGCGCTTGTCCGGGACGACAAGCTGAGTTTATGGCGCTGTCTAAATTTATTCGCGCCGCAGCCCTCACCCCCGCCCAAACGCCCGCTTCAGCTCTACCTTGGCGCGCTCGAGCCGCGTGCGCTGTGTCTTCGGCAAGGTCTTGCCGGCGCGATTGATGTAGAAGGTCAGCATCGACAGCGCCGATCGGTAGGCGCCGGACTTGCGGCGCCTCGAGTGTTCGGCCGAACGCTTCAGGGACGCTGCGATTTGCTTCGGACTCGTCTGCTTGAACACGCCGCGCTCGAGATCGAGCGCATCGCTCTCCTTCGTCACCCGTTGCGACCAGCGCTTCGGCGCTGCACGTTTGGATGTCGTTTTCGATGTCTTGCGCGAGGCCGGATGGAGCCGCGCGCGGCTTGATGTTCGATGCGCCAGCTTGCGCTTTGCGGTTTTGCGCGAATGTGTCGACTTTCTGGCCTGAGCCATGCGTTAACTCCTTGCAGCTCTTCTGAAAACTGCTGCGCCGCGAGGCGGTTCCTGGGGGAACCTGACTTCGCCGCAAACGTTGTCGATGATCGCGGATTGAGTCAGGCCGCACCTCCAGCAATAGCGCGATGGACTTGCAGCAAACCCCAGCGCTGAATCTTGATTCTGCGGTCTCGGCGGCGGCGCATGATCGCGTCGTCGAGACCAGCATCCCCTCGCGCCTCGACGCGCTGCCGTGGAGCGGCTTTCATACCCGCGTTGTGCTGGCGCTCGGCATAACCTGGATTCTCGACGGGCTGGAGGTGACTCTGGCTGGCGCGCTTTCCGGCGCCCTGAAGCAAAGCACAACGCTGCATTTCTCCAATCTCGATCTCGGCATCGCCAACTCCGCCTATCTTGCCGGCGCCGTGCTGGGCGCGCTCGGCTTCGGCTGGCTGACCGATCGCATCGGGCGGAAGAAACTGTTCTTCATTACGCTGGCGGTTTATCTGTCCGCGACCGCCGCGACCGCGCTGTCGTGGAATGTCGCGAGCTACGCGCTGTTTCGTTTCCTCACTGGCGCCGGCATCGGCGGCGAATACACGGCGATCAACTCAACCATCCAGGAACTGGTGCCGGCGCGCTACCGCGGGTGGACCGATCTCGTCATCAATGGCAGCTTCTGGATCGGCGCCGCCATGGGCGCGGTGAGCGCCATCATCCTGCTCGATCCCGCCGTGGTCGGTCCCGATCTGGGCTGGCGCCTCGCGTATCTCATCGGCGCGACGATAGGTCTGGTCGTGTTGTTCATGCGGATGTGGATTCCGGAGAGTCCGCGCTGGCTGATCATCCATGGCCGCCCCGACGAGGCCCACGCGATCGTCGACGACATCGAGCGATCCGTGATCGGCCATCGGCAGGGCGACTCCACCTTCACGAAGATCCGCCTCAAGATGCGCGACCATACTCCGCTCGGCGAGGTCGTGCATACGCTGTTCTCGGTCTATCGCCAGCGCGCGCTGGTGGGGCTGGTGCTGATGAGCGCGCAGGCCTTCTTCTACAACGCGATCTTCTTCACCTTCGCGCTGGTCCTGACCGATTTCTACGGCATCAGCGCCGATGCTGTCGGCTGGTACCTCCTGCCGTTCGCCGCCGGCAATTTCCTGGGTCCGCTGTTGCTTGGCCGCTTCTTCGATACGCTCGGCCGCCGCACGATGATCGTGCTGACCTATGGAGTATCAGGCGTCTTGCTTGCAATCTCGGGTTATCTGTTCTCGATCGGCGCGCTGAGCGCGCAGGGACAGACGATCGCCTGGATGGTGATCTTCTTTTTTGCTTCGCCGGCTGCGAGCGCCGCCTATCTCACCGTCAGCGAAACCTTTCCGCTGGAGGTACGTGCGCTCGCGATCGCGGTGTTCTACGCGATCGGCACCGGCATTGGCGGGGTCGTGGGTCCCGCGCTGTTCGGCGCGCTGATCGACACCGGCTCCCGCAACAGCGTGTTCGCGGGTTACCTTTTGGGATCGGCGCTGATGATCGCGGCCGCAATCGTGGCGTGGCGCTACGCCGTCGCCGCGGAGCGCAAATCGCTCGAACAAATCGCGCGGCCGCTTGCCTTGATGGAGTAGACTATGAATTCGGAAGTGATGGACATGCGAACCATGGAAGATGACGAGACGCCGGACTCGGTACCGGTGCCACAGGCCTTGGTGCCGCATCTCAGCGAGACGGCTATCTTGCTCGACATCGATGGTACGCTGCTCGAACTGATGCCGACGCCGCGCGAGGTCTGGGTGCCGCCCGGCCTCTCGAAGACGCTCAATTGCCTCGTCGAACGGACCTCCGGCGCGCTCGCGCTCGTCAGCGGACGCTCGCTCAACGACATCGATCTGATTTTCGCACCGGACCAATTCCCCGCTGTCGGCGGCCATGGCGCCGAAATGAGGCTGGAGCCCGACAGCGAGGCGGTGGCGAGCCATGCCCCGCCGATGGACAAGGAATTGAAGCGGCGCCTCGCCGCGATCGCAAAGCTCTCGCCCGGCATTCTGCTCGAGGACAAGGGCTACTCGCTCGCGCTGCATTATCGTCTCGCCCCGCATGCGGAGAAGGCGATCTACGCGGCGGTCTCGCTGATCCGCGCCGACCTGCCCAATGCACCCATCGAGGTTTTGCCGGGCAAGTTCGTTTGCGAGATCAAGCATTCCGGCTTCACCAAGGCGAGCGGCGTGCGCGAGCTGATGACGCATGAGCCGTTCAGGGGCCGCCGTCCGCTGTTCATCGGCGACGATGTCACCGATGAAACGGTATTCGCGATCATGCCTGACATGAACGGGCTCGCATTCTCGGTGGGACGCCGCGCGCGTGGCGTGAATGGTCATTTCGACTCACCCAGTGATGTGCGTGAGTTCCTCGCGCATCTGCTCGACGGTGATCCAAGGTAAAAGCAAGGCAACGCCACGCCAGAGCCATAAAGGGCTCGGAACCGCGGTGCGCACGCGCGATTCTTGCGGCGCAAAGGGAACGCAGAAAACTGTCTTTGCGTCGAATTTTCGTTTCGGAGGACAAAAGACGGTTCCGACGCGCGCGCCTGATTTTGGTTTCAATTGGTTGAAACCATGAACAGGAACCATATTGATGAACGCCAGTTAAACGAGGCGGAATAACAGGAGGGGACGACCCTGTGAATCTCGTCGTCGTATCGAACCGCGTCGCGCGCGGCAAAGCCAACGAACCCATGACGGGCGGCCTCGCTGCCGCTCTGCTTCCCGTGGTGGAACATTCCGGAGCGATCTGGGTGGGTTCCTCAGGCCGGGTGCGGGATGGTCATCAGAAGGAACCCTTCGCCGAGGTCGAAGCGCTCGGCACCGGTGCGCTGGCGACGCTGGATCTGCCGGCGGCGCATTACGGCGGCTACTACGAGGGTTTTGCCAATTCGGCGCTGTGGCCGGCGCTGCATTCGCGCAGCGATCTCATTCGCGTCTCGCAAGGCGATTATCTCAGCTATCGCGAGGTCAACGCCTTCATGGCGCGCGCACTGTTGCGGTTCCGGAAAGAACGCACCGCGTTCTGGGTGCAGGACTATCATTTCCTCGCGCTCGGCGCGGAGC
Source organism: Bradyrhizobium sp. UFLA05-109 (assembly GCF_054185165.1). Lineage (NCBI taxonomy): Bacteria > Pseudomonadati > Pseudomonadota > Alphaproteobacteria > Hyphomicrobiales > Nitrobacteraceae > Bradyrhizobium > Bradyrhizobium sp. UFLA05-109. Next base: position 19,966 of record NZ_JBBIAR010000111.1, read on the forward strand.
TGCGCGAGCTCGGCCTCGAGGATCCCGTCGGGTTCTTCCTGCACACCCCGTGGCCAGTGCCAGCGGTGATGCAGGGCGTCCCGCATCATCGCGAGCTGATCGAGGCGATGCTCGCCTATGATCTCATCGGCTTCCAGACCGGGGAGGATTGCCGGAATTTCCTTGGGTATGTCGGTCAGGAGCTCGGACTGACGATCGAGGATGGCATCGTTACCTCCAAGCATGGCCGCACGCGCTGCCAGGTCTTTCCGATCGGCATCGACGCGGAAAAATTCGCGCAATATGCCGCGAAGTCGATCTCGCATCCCGACGTCTCGCGGCTGCGCCGCAGCCTCAATGGCGAGAAGCTCGCGATCGGCGTCGATCGGCTCGACTATTCCAAGGGCCTCGTCAATCGCATCAGCGCGTTCGATCGCCTGTGGACCGAGCAGCCGCAGTTCTTGCGCAGCATCTCGCTGCTTCAGATCGCAAACCCCTCTCGCGGCGGCATCGAGGCCTACTGCAATCTCCAGAACGAGGTCGCGCGTCTCGTCACCGACGTCAACGGGCGCCACGGCGAGGTCGACTGGACGCCGATCCGCTATCTCAACAAGGGTTTCAGCCAGGCCGTGCTCGCAGGCCTCTACCGCACGGCGCAGGTCGGCGTGGTGACGCCGCTGCATGATGGCATGAACCTCGTTGCCAAGGAATATATCGCCGCGCAAAACCCGGCCGATCCCGGCGTGCTCGTGCTGTCGAAGTTCGCGGGCGCCGCCAACGAGCTCGACACCGCGTTGCTGGTCAATCCGCACGACATCGACGGCATGGCGCGCGCAATCGCGATCGCGGCCTCGATGCCGCTCACCGAGCGCAAGATGCGCTGGGAGGCGATGATGAAGAAGCTGCGCGGGCACACCATCCAGCAATGGTCCGCCGACTTCGTCGCCGAGCTGGAGAAGAGTCGGACGGAGAAGCCCACTGTCGCGCCACTGACCGCGCAGTCCCCCCAGGCTCTGCGCTGGCTGAAGTCGGCGATCTCGGGCGTGAGGCTGATCTGATGTAGTCTCGAGAGGCGTGCCCGGGCCACGTGACCCTCTCTTCCCTTGCGGGTCTGTTGCGCTATTGGCTTTTGAGGCCAAAGAAGGCGCATCAATAACAATAGGACACGCCGTCCAGAATCGCGCACTGCCTCTTGTTCGGCGCGTTGGGATCGTCCATCGGCACCATGCCGTTGCCTTGGCCGACGAACACGCCTTGCCCGACATGGACCGATGATTTGTTGCCGATGATCACGCTCGGATGCGGCGATGCGCTCGAGCGCGTGCCGTCCGGCCAGATGATGGCATCGCCCGCCAGCACTCCGCGCCGGCCGTCAACGCAGGTGACCTCGACGCCCTGGCGCGTGCACACCTGAGCGGCCGCCGGGGCTGAGATCACCGAGACGGCGCATACGACGGCGCATACAAGGCCAAGGGCGGCGATGGCTCGAAAGCTCGTCATGGTGTCCCTCTCGTCCGTCGGAAGCGTGCTTTCGTGAATCGTCGCGCCAGAGCCGCCTCCGGTTCACCCCGGGGGGTATCGTCCAGGCTTTGGAGCCAAATATATTCTCATTGAAATACAATGGCTTAAGGAAATTTGAACCGATCGCCCCGCAGTCCCTTGCAAAATCAGCGGCGCGCCTTCAAGAGAGGGCGCTCCGGAGAGATGGCCGAGTGGCTTAAGGCGCACGCTTGGAAAGCGTGTGTGCGGGAAACCGTACCGTGGGTTCGAATCCCACTCTCTCCGCCACCCAGCCGAAGCCATTTCGTACTTCGATGTGGAGACAGGCCAAAAACGCGGCCATTTCCCTGCATTTTTCTCGCTAGAGAAAGCCCATTACCGACTGAAAGGGGCATTCGATAGGCCCGGAGAACCGAATTTTCTCCGATTCTTAGAACCCCGCGAATCGGTCTGGTACGGCATCCTCCGGCAGACAAAGCACTTTTTGGGCGGATAGTTTGGATCTCTCTCGCTCAGGCAAGGTGTCAATCGGCGTTCAAATTTGACCCCTCATCGGCGTCCAATTTTGACCCCTTCGCACGGCGGGCTTTGCTGGTAGC
>NZ_JBBIAR010000112.1:0-21600 GCF_054185165.1 Bradyrhizobium sp. UFLA05-109
GTGCTGCCGAACGTTCCCACCGCAGGCGAAGCCGGCGTACCCGGCTATGAAGCAACCATCTGGCTCGGCCTGATGGCGCCGGCGGGGACGCCGAAACCGGTCATCGACAAGCTCAACGCCGCCGTGACGGCACTGGTGAAGCGGCCCGACATCGTCAAGCTATGGACCGAACAAGGCGCCGTGCCGATGGTGATGGCGCCGGATGAGTTCGAAAAATTCCTGCGCGGCGACATCGTGAAATGGGCTGATGTCGTCAAGAAATTCGACAAGTCCTGAGGTCGTCGAGCAATGCCAACCATTCGATTCCGCCTGAACGGCTCCGACACCGCGATCGACGCCAATTCCGATCAGACACTGCTCGCGGCGCTGCGCGGCAAGCTTGGCCTCATGGGCAGCAGCCATTTCGGCTGCGGCGCCAATGAATGCGGGGCGTGCTACGTGATGGTCGATGGCCACGCGCTCGCCTCCTGCGACATGCCGCTGTGGTCGGTCGCCGGCAAGGAGGTCACGACCGTGGAAGGCCTCGGCACGCCGGAGCATCCGCATCCGCTGCAGCGCGCCTTCATCGCCGAGCAGGCGATGCAATGCGGCTATTGCGTACCGGGCATTTTGATCAGCGCAGCGGCACTGCTGCAACGCAAGACGTCACCGACCGAAACGGAGGTCAGGGAAGCGCTCGATCGCAACCTCTGCCGCTGCGGCTCGCAGAACCGCATGGTGCGGGCGGTGCTGCGCGCAGCATCGGAAATGACCCCGCCATGAGCATGCCATCCCCTACCCCGCAACTGCCGCCCAGCCTGGCTGCCAATCCAAGGCTGTCGTCCTGGGTGAAAATCACGCCCGACGGGCGTGTGGCGATCTCACCGGGCAAGGTCGAAATCGGCCAGGGTATCGTCACGGCGCTGGCGCAGATCGCTGCCGACGAGCTCGACGTCGATGTCGGCCGGATCGCCATGATCCGCGCCTCGACGGCCGCGAGCCCCAACGAAGGCGTCACCTCAGGCAGCCTCTCGATCCAGCAATCGGGCCTCGCGCTGCGCCAGGTCTGCGCCGAGGTGCGCGGGCTGTTCCTCGCCGCGGCGTCGGAACGACTCGGCGTCGATGCTTCGACGCTCGAGATCGACGATGGCATGATGTCTGGACCGGGCAATGTCCGGACCAGCTATTGGGAGCTCGCCGGCGAGGTCTCACTCGATCGCAACGCGTCAGCGGACGTCGTCGCGAAGCCGGCCGCCGCGCGCGGCGTTGCCGGGCAATCCATTCAACGGATCGACATTCCCGACAAGGTGTTCGCGCAGCCGCGATTCATTCACGACGTGCCGCTGGCGAACATGCTGCATGGCCGCGTGCTGCGGCCGGAGCTATCGGGCGCAAAGCTCGTCGCGCTCGATGACACCGCAGCGCGCGCGGCTGCCGGGTTCGTCGCGATCGTGCGTGACGGCAGCTTCGTGGGCGTCATCAGCGAGACCGAGGATGGCGCCGAGACCGCGTTGAAAGCGTTGCGCAAGGGCGCGACCTGGTCGGCGGGCGAGACGCTGCCGGACGAGGACGACCTGGCTGCCTTCCTGAAGAGCCAGCCGGTCGAGACGCGGATCATCGAAACCAAAACCGCAGCCGCGCCGAAACAGATCGCGCGCACGATCAGCCGGCAGTACACCCGTCCCTATATCGCGCACGCCTCGATCGCGCCGTCCTGCGCGATGGCGCAATGGAAGGGAAATCACGTCCACGTCTGGACGCACAGCCAGGGCGTCTACATGCTCCGCGCCGACCTTGCGATCGTGCTGAAGCTGCCGGCCGAGAACATCACCGTCGAGCACATGGAGGGTGCCGGCTGCTACGGCCACAATGCCGCCGATGACGTGGCGCTCGACGCGGTGCTGCTGGCACGAGCAGCCGGTGGACGTCCGGTGCGTGTGCAATGGTCGCGACACGATGAAATGTCGCACGCGCCGTTCGGTGCGGCCATGGCGATCGAAATCGAGGCCGATCTCGACGCGCACAGCGAGATCGTCGGCTGGCGCCACCGGGTCTGGAGCAACGGCCATACCGCGCGGCCCGGACGCGCGGCGCAGCCTGCCCTGCTCGCGGCAACCGAACTCGCAACGCCCTACCCACGCCTGATCTCGTCGGATCCTCCGGCGGCCAATGGCGGTGGCAGCGATCGCAACTCCGTTCCCCTCTTTGACTTCCCCGCCTGGACAATCGAAAGCCATCGCCTCCTCACAATGCCCATACGCACCTCGGCGCTGCGGACACTCGGCGCGCAGGGGAATGTGTTTGCGATCGAATCCATACTCGACGAGATCGCGGCTATCGGCAGTGAAGACCCCGTCCAGTTCAGGCTGCGCCATTTGCGCGACCAGCGGGCGAAGGATGTGATCCGCGCCGTTGCGGCGCGTGCGAACTGGAAGCCGGAAAAGAAAGCGGGGATCGGGTACGGCCTCGGCTTTGCACGCTACAAGAACACCGGTGCCTATTGCGCGGCAATTGCCGAGATCGAAGGCGCAGAGGACATTCGCGTCAAGCGGCTGACGCTCGCGGTCGACGTCGGCGAAGCCATCAATCCGGATGGCGTGGTCAATCAGATCGAGGGCGGCGCGATCCAGGCCACGAGCTGGGTCTTGAAGGAGCGCGTCCGCTTCGACCGCACACGCATCACCTCGACGTCCTGGTCGGACTATCCGATCCTCACCTTCAGCGAGGTGCCTGCCGTCGACGTCGAGATCATCCAGCGGCCGGAGATCGCGCCGGTCGGCGCCGGCGAAGCCGCCCACGGCCCGGTGACGGCGGCGATTGCGAATGCGGTGTTCGATTGCCTCGGGATCCGCGTGTGCGACCTGCCGATCACGCGCGAGAGGCTGATCGCAGCAATGGAGCTTGCATCGTGACGGCGATCCATATTTTGAGCGGCGGCGCGGCGCAGGGCCTCGTCGCTCAGCTTGCCGAGAACCTCAAAGCACGGACCGGCTACGAGATCGAAGGCGAGTTCGGCGCGGTCGGCCTGATGGCCGACAAATTGCGTGGAGGCACGCCGGCAGACATCCTCATCCTGACGCGCGCGCTCGTGACCAGGCTTGCCGAAGAAACGCTTGTCGATCCGACCTCGATGGTCGACGTCGGCGTGGTCGAGACCGCGCTCGCCGTCCGGGCCGACCACCCCAAGGTCACCGTCAAGACCGAGTCCGACCTGCGGGAAGCGCTGCGCGCGGCCGATGCGATCTTCGTTCCCGACACCAAGGCCTCCACGGCCGGAATTCATGTCGCCAAGACGTTGGACCGGCTCGGCATCGCCGGAGAGGTTGCGTCTCGCCTCAAGATCTTTCCGAACGGCGCAACCGCGATGCGGCAGCTCGCAGCATCCGATGCCAAACGGCCGATCGGATGCACGCAGGCGACCGAAATCATCGCAACGGAGGGTATTGTGCTGTCCGGCTCGCTGCCTCCGGGACACGAGCTTGCGACAATGTACACAGCAGGTGTGACGACGCGCGCGGCACATGTCGCCGCGGCGCGTGTCCTGATCGAACTGCTCGCCGGCGCAGACCAGAAAGAGCTGCGACGGCGCGTGGGCTTTGCAGGCTAGCAGGGAATGGCTTTAGGTCGAATCGACTTTGCCAGGGGCTCGCTCAACCTCTCCCGCTTGCGGGAGAGGCATTGGCCGCCTTCGGCGGCGGTCCTCTTAAGGAACGCCGAGGCGATACCTCGGCTATGGCGAAGCGCCGGGTGAGGGCACTCTCCCCTTGGGGATTGTCCACTGCGGAGACACCCTCTCCCCAGCCCTCCCCCGCAGGCGGGGGAGGGAGCGCACCTTCCTTGTGGCAACAATCAAGCCTAATCACGCTTTAGACGACTCGCGCTATTTGCTGAGCTGCGTGAGACCGGTTGGCGGTCCGTCGACCGCCGTCCAGCCGCCGTCGACGAACAACGTGCTGCCGCTGACATAGCTTGCGGCATCGGAGGCGAGATAGGCGACCGCCGTCGCGACCTCGTCGGCACTGCTCCAGCGATTGAAGACGGTATGCCTGGCATAGAGATCGTAGATGTCCGGACGCTGCTTGAACGGGCTGGTCAGCGCGGTCTCGGCAATGCTTGGCGCAATCGCGTTGACGCGAACGCCGGCATGTCCGACCTCGGACGCAAAGCCCTTTACCAGGAGGCCGATCGCCGCCTTGGTCGAACCATAGATGCCAAGGCCTGGCTCGATGGTGACCGCGCGCACCGAGGAACAGGCGATGATGCTGCCGCCCTTCTGCTCAACCATGATGCGGCCGAAGGCCTGGAAGAACCAGACGGTGCCCTTGACGTTCAGGTTGAGGACGCGGTCGAGATCGTCCTCGGTATAATCGAGAATGGTCTTGCGGATGTTCAGCCCTGGCGTCGTCACCGCGATGTCGAGCCGTGCGAATTTCTGCATCACCGTCGCGGCCAGCGCATTGACATCCGCGGCGTTCGCAGCGTCGCACGCAGCCGCCTCGGCCCAACCGCCCTTGTCGCGAATGCCGGCGGCCGTCGCTTCCGCTGCGTCCAGCGCACGATCGGCGCACACAACACGGGCACCGAGCCCGGCCAGCGCCTCGGCCGACGATCTGCCGATGCCGGACGCGGCGCCGAGCACCACCGCCGTCTTGCCGGTGAGATCAAAGAGCTTGCGATAGTCCGTCACAGACAGATTCTCCCTGTTGCTGCGAGGCAAAGTATCGCAAGGCCGGTTCGCCGGCCAAGTGCCGTCGAACGCGCGGCAGCTATCCCTTGTATCCCATCAGCAGGCGCGGCAGCCAAAGCGAGAAGGCGGGGACGTAGGTCACGAACATGAGCGCTGCGATCAGGGCGGCGTAGAACGGCAGGATGGTGCGCATCACCGCGCCCACCGAGATGCCGCCGATGGCGCAGCCCACGAACTGCGTCGTTCCGACCGGCGGGGTGTTCAGCCCCAGGGCGCAGTTGATCAGCATCAGCATGCCGAACTGCACGGGATCCATGCCCGCCTTCATCGCGATCGGCAGGAAGATCGGGGTGCAGATCAGGATGGTCGCCGCCATGTCCATGAAGGTGCCGAGCAAAAACAGGATGACGTTGATGAGCAGGAAGATCATCCAGGGTTCCGAAGACACCTTGTTCATCATGTCGCCGGCGAGGTCAGCCACCTCGTAGAGTCCCATCAGATACTGGAACATGGTGGAAACGCCGATCAGCAGCAGCACCACGCCCGTCGTCTTCACCGCCTTGGCCGCGGCCCGCAGGAAGTTCCGCAAGGTCATCGTGCGGTAAATGAAGAAGGTCAGCAGGATCGTGTAGGTGACCGCGACGGCCGCGGATTCAGTTGCAGTAAAGACGCCAGACAGAATGCCCGCCAGGATGATGCCGACGATCAGAAGGCCGGGCAGAGCGGCTGCGAACGAGCGGAAAACCTCGGCCCAGCCCGGGAACTTGCCGGCCGGATAGCCTCGCTTCACCGCGACCGCGTAAGCGGCAACCAGCATGCACGCCATCAGCACGAGTGCTGGCAAGATGCCGGCGGCGATCAGCGCGCCGATCGACACCTTGCCGCCGGCGGCCAGGGCATAGATGATCATGTTGTGGCTGGTCGGCATGAGGGCTCCGACCAGCGAGGCGTGGGTGGTGACGTTGACGGCGTAGTCGGTGTCGAAGCCTTCTTTCTTCATCATCGGGATCATCACCGCTCCCATCGCCGACACGTCGGCCACGGGCGAACCGGATACGCCGCCGAACAGCGTGCAGGCCACCACGTTCGACATGCCGAGGCCGCCGCGGATGTGTCCGACGAGGTTCTTGGCAAGCTGCACGATCTTGTCGGCGACGCCGCCATGCAGCATCAGCTCACCGCTGAAGACGAAGAACGGTATGGCGAGGAAGGAGAAGATGTTCATCCCCGACATCATCTGCTGGAAGATGACGGCAACCGGCAGGCCTTCGTAGAGGATGGTACAAATGGCCGAGAGGCCGATCGCGAAGGCGACCGGTACGCCGAGGATGAGGAAGCCGAAGAAGGTGGCGCCGAGAATGATCAATTCCATGAGGGGACGACCTCTTCGCCGCGCAGGAGAGCAATGATGTGCTCGATTGAAAAGGAGACGATCAGGACGCCGGAGGCGATCAACGGTACGTAGCCTGTCTCTTATACACATCTGACATACAGGATGAGAACCAGCGCAAGGTTCTCCGTCCAGGTCGGGCTGGAATTAAGCACATAACGTCCGAACACCTGGTAGAACACGATGGTGACGATGACGAGCAGGCCGCTCACGGACAGGTACATGCCCACGCGAGCGACGGTGGCATTGATCCGCGACAGCAAACCGGTAGACGGGCGTGCCGCAGCGGCCTCCGGCTCGTGGCTTGCGACGTGTGGGTCTGTCATTCCCGCCTCTCCTTGCGAGGGTCCGGCGTCGCCGCTCGGCGACGCCGGAAGCCGACGCGTTCTTACTTCGTGTCCTGGATACGCTTGACGAGGCTCTTCAGCTTTTCGTCACCGGCAAACTTGTCGTACACCGGCTTCATCGCATCGACGAACTCCTGCTTGTTGGCGATCGTGATGACCTGAACGCCGGCCGCTTCGACGGTCTTGCGGGACGCCTCCTCACGCTCGTCCCAGAGCTTGCGCATCACGGGCACCGAGTTCTTGGCCGCCTTGCGGATCATCGCCTGATCCTCCTTGCTCAGCGTGTCCCAGACCTTCTTGGACATCACCAAAACTTCGGGCGCCAGGGAGTGCTCGGTGACGTTGTAGAACTTGGCTGCCTCGAAGTGCCGCGACGATTCGTAAGAGGGCCAGTTGTTTTCGGCGGCGTCAACAAGACCGGTCTTGAGCGCGGTATAGACCTCGCCATACGGCATCGGCGTCGGGTTGGCCCCCAAGCTCTGGATCATGCCGACCCACAGGTCGGATTGCTGGACGCGGATCTTCAGGCCCTTGACGTCAGCGAGCGACTTGATCGGCGCCTTGACGGTGTAGATGGAGCGAGCGCCGCTGTCGTAATAGGCAAGGCCGATGAGACCCGCAGGCTCCATCGCCGCCAAAATTTCATCGCCGATCGGCCCGTCGAGAACGTTACGCATGTGCTGCGTGTCCCGGAAGACGAACGGCAGACACAACGCGATGGTTTCCGGCACGAAGTTGTTCAACGGCGATGCGTTGATCCGCATCATGTCGAGCGCGCCGATCTTGAGCTGCTCGATGGTGTCCTTCTCAGAGCCCAGGGCTCCATTGGGATACACCTTGACACCGAGCTTCCCGCCGCTCGCCGTCGCGAGCTCCTTGCCCATGGACCTGACGGCTTCGACGGTCGGATAATCGGCGGGGTGTACGTCGGCGGAGCGGAAATCGCGTGCGGTCGCCAGGGGTGCTGTGACCGCCAGCGCAACGGCTGTGATGATGCCGGTTAGTGTCTTCATCTGATCTTTCCTCCTCAATTGATTATGTCGTCGTTGCGCAGGTGCTGCGGGCCGCCTTAAGGCGCTCCTGTTCAGGTGTGAAGTCAAGCGTCACAAACGCACCACCTTCGTAGCATTGTGCGACGGAGTCCGGTGGATTCTGCAGCTTCATGATCTCCGGCGCGAAGTCCTCGGCGTTGTCGCATGGAGAATAGCGGCGGGGACTTGCGCGGCAAGTGCCGGCCTCCCCGCAATCGCGGCTCGCCGCCAATGCCGGATACGAGATAGACGATGCTCGTTGTATCCATGGACGTTCCTCTCGATTTACGCTCGACCGCTATTGCTTGCGGCTTGGGGGCTCGGACGGGACGGCCAACCCCATCCCTGTGCGCATGTCGCCAATGTCGTCCCTAGGACGGGCGGCATTCTGAGTCCAAGCCAAATCCGGCATCGATCAATGCAGGAGTTGCATCGATCGATCAGCCGCTTCAAGATGCTCCGCAACAGAACGGGACATCTTGAGGAAACATCCATGCCGCGAAAGCTGATCGACATCTCGGTGCCGCTGCAGAATGACGTGCCGGCCGACCCACCCGGCAACCATCCGACGATCCAATACATCGATCATCAGCAGGGCCTGCCGCGCATGCTGCAGTTCTTCGACGGGCTGAAAGCGGAAGATCTGCCTGATGGCCAGGGTTGGGCGGTCGAGCAGGTGTCGCTGTCGACCCATAATGGCACGCATCTCGATGCGCCCTGGCACTTCCATCCCACCATGAACCGCGGCGAGCGCGCCTGGACCATCGATGAGGTGCCGCTGGAATGGTGCCTGCAGCCCGGCGTGAAGCTCGACTTCCGTCACCTGCCGGACGGCTATGTGGCCACCGCCGACGACGTGGAGAAGGAGCTCGAGCGTATCGGGCACGCGCTGTCGCCGCTGGAGATCGTCGTCGTCAACACCAGCGCCGGCGCGAAATTCGGACGCACCGACTACGTCAATTCAGGCTGCGGCATGGGTTATGAGGCCACGATGTATCTGCTCGAGCGTGGCGTGCGTCTGACCGGCACCGACGGCTGGAGCTGGGACGCGCCGTTCGTCCATACCGCGAAGAAATACGCGGAGACCAAGGATGCGAGGCTGATCTGGGAAGGCCACAAGGCCGGGCGTCACATCGGCTATTGCCATCTCGAGAAACTGCACAATCTCGATAAGCTGCCCTCGACGGGCTTCACGGTCTCCTGCTTCCCCGTGAAGATCGAGCGCGCCTCGGCAGGCTGGACGCGGGCCGTCGCCATCATTGACGGCTGACACCGAACTTTGTCACTCGCCTTCGAGACCGCTTTCGGCAAGCTCGCGCAACGCGTCGATGTCGAGCACGACGATGGCGCCATGCTCGAGGCGGACCCAGCTCCGCGCGGCCCAGGCTCGCAACTGCTTGTTGATGCTCTCGCGGGTCATGCCGACCATCTCGCTGATCTCCTGCTGGGTGATCGCGAGGGTTCCGCTGCCGGAGTCGAGCTTGCGCTCCTCGGTCAGGCCAAGCAGCGCGCTGGCGAGCCGTCCCGGCAGGTTCTGCAGGATCACCTGCTCGACCTGCTGGCTGGTCCAGCGCAGCCGTCCGCAGAGCAGCTCGATGAACTTCATCGCCAGTTCCGGCTGGCTCTTCACGAAGGGCAGAAAGTCCCGACGATCGATGATGTAGAGCTCGCAATTGGTATTGGCGGTCGCGTCCGCCGACCGTGGCGCACCATCGAGCACCGCGATCTCGCCAAAAATTTCTCCGGGACCGATCAAATTGAGGATGGCATTGCGCCCATCAGGCGAAGAAGAGGAAATTTTCACCGTGCCGGAGATGACCGCGAAGAGGTTGTTGCCGGGATCGCCCTTCGCCGCAATGGTCGCGCCACGCTTGACGGTCGTATGCTTGGCATAACGGCAGAGCTGATCGAGCGCATCCGGCTCCAGATCAGCGAAGATCGGATGCTTGCGCAGCACCGACAGCTTGTTGCCCGACGACTGCCGGGGATCGCTGGTCTTGTCCTGAGGCACGCCGCCGGACTCCTAAGACTGCGAGGTACTATAGTTCCTGCGTAGTCAACGTTGCCGGGCTTTTCAACCGGAAACCACATATATGCACTTTTGGACAAGGGCCGGTAGTGGGACCGTTCCCGTCACGCGGAATGTGCAGCCATAAGCTGCATCAGCGCGATCGGCCTGATGCTGAGTTGCGAATTAACCATAACGCGACGATGGAGGGCCTTCACCTCGCAGGGCCAAGATGGAGACTCGCCCGACTCCGTTTCAGGCCATGCCAACGCGGCTATGATCCCAGCCGCTTCAATGTTTGAAGGCTGTTTCGTTCGACTTGAGCCGGTTGGGCCTCGTTTGGCGGTCCGCCCACGCTAACACTGCCGCAAAGGCGACGAAGACGGTCACAACGGCAATAGTCATCAACAGCGCATCGATCGGCATGGTGCCCCTCCCCCCGAGTTCATCAACCTGGGCATTATGCGCGGCGGCCGACCGTCGTCGTTGATCGCGATCAAAAATCAGCGATCACCATGGAAAGGGGGTCTCTCACGCTGCCGCCAAGGCCTCGGCGCGCGCCGGATCGAGCAGGCTGATACCGCCATGGATGATCTCGATCACACCGACGCGCTCGAGCTTGGTGAAGGTGCGGCTGACCGTTTCAATGGTCAGTCCGAGATAGTCGGCGATGTCCTGGCGGCTCATCGGCAATGGCACCGTGTTCGACCGCCCGTTGAGCTGTATCAGGCGCTCGCGCCAGCTCAGGAAAAAGGTTGCGACCTTCTCCTCCGCGGAACGGCGTCCGAGCAGAACCATGTGGTCGCGAGCCTGGCTCAACTCGCGCACGGCCAGCTCGTTGATGCGGCGAAGCAGATGCGACCTGTCCTCGATGAAACGTCCGAACGCTGCCTTGGCAAACTGGCAAACCGTCACGGGGCCGATCGCGTCCGCAGAAAAGTTGTGGCGACCGGAGACATTCATCCCCAGGAAGTCGCCTGGCAGCGCGAAGCCGACGATTTGCCGGCGCCCATCCGGCAACAGCTTGTAAAGCCTCATCACGCCTTCGAGAAGGTTGTAGAAGGATGTCGTGATGTCCTCTTCGGAAAACACCGTCTCGCCGGCGGTAAAATGCACGCGGCGCCCCAGATGCTCGAACTCCCTCAGCTCAGCCGCATCGAGCGAAGCGCACACGCTGAACTCACGTATCGAGCACTCCTTGCAGAAGTGCCCGCTGGGTTCGATTGCAACCGGGGAAGACTTCATCCATCGCTCCAGCCAGGCGCCACGCTCTTCGGCTTAGGCCGAGTCTGCCGCGCATCGCATTTTACTGCCTTGTCACAAACGCAGTTGACCCAGATCAATTTTGCAAGGCGTCGCGTCCGTATTCTCTGCGCGGGCTCTTCGAGAATAATCCTTCCATGCTGCAATCCGCGCCTCGTCAAATCCTGATCGCGCTTCTCCTGGCAACGCCAGCCCTCGCCGCCTCCAAGGCCGAGCAATGCGGCGAGGCCTACGCGCGCGCCAATTGCGCGCGCTGCCATGCAATCGATCGCAGGTCGGAAAGCCCGCTGAAGATCGCCCCGCCATTCCGGACATTGCATCGACGCTACCCGATTGAGACGCTCGGAGAAGCGCTCGCGGAGGGCATCTATACCGGCCACGCCGACATGCCGGCCTTCGAGCTCAATCCAGACCAGATCCACGATCTCCTGTCCTATCTGAAGACGCTGGAAAAGCGCCTGCCATGATGGTCTTTGGCGCAGTAAGACTAGACCGACTGCACGGTCCAGCCGATCAGCTCCTTTGCAATCCGGGCAAACGCGGCGTTGAAGGCCTCGACCGCGGCAGCCGGCTCGATCTTGTCGAGCTTCTCGGTCGCCTCCAGAAGTCGTGACGCAACCACCTTGCCGTTCTTGTCGACGATCCTGGCCGAGAGGCCGATCTCGGCGACCGGATCGCCGTCGGTCGATATCCGGAAGCGCCTGACGTCGATCAGAAGCTGATGGTCCGCCTGACCGACATCGCTCGTTCGCAACGGGGCGTGCGCGATGTCGTAGTTCTCGAAGCTATCGATCAGCCTCGCCTGCAGGAGCTTGGGAATGCTGTCGGCCCACAGGAACTCGGCAAAGCCGGGATAGTCCCTGACCGGTGAAAACAACATTCGCTGTGTCTGCAACATCGCCACCGCGGTCGGTTCAGGGATTGCCAGCGCTTCCGACAGGGTCTTGCCGACGGCCCCGAGATTCCGGGGCGCGCGAAGATCAAAGGTGATCTTCTGTACCGGCGTCGCGCCACCCGTCATCCTCTCCAGCCCTGCGACGATGCCGTCGAGCTTGCCGGTATTGCGCGCAAGCCCGTCAGAAAATGTCTTGAAGTTGGCGATCGTGTCCTTGAGCGGACCGGAATTCTCTTCCAGCACCGAATCCACGCGGCGCAGCGCATCGCGTGCCGCCTGCGTCATGCTCTGTCCGGCACCGGCATCGGCGATCAGCACCGGTATCTCGCCCGGCTTGGCGACGATCATGCCGCCCTCCAGCGCCACCACCGGCACGCCGGTCAGGCCCTGGAAATCCAGGCCGACCTTGGTATCGGCACGCACCGGCGTGGCTGACGCCACCGAGATCGTCGCATTGACGAAGCGCGGGTTGTCCGGCGCCAACGCGAGCGCGGTGACCTCACCGACGCGGATGCCGTTGAAGAGCACACCGGCACCGACCAGCAGTCCCGGCACGGGGCCCTGGAATTGCACGTGGTAGCTCGTGCGCGGCCCAATGCCGCCGGTGTTGTTCAGCCAGTAGATGAAGCCGAAGACCGCAAGAATCGCCGCCATCACGAAGGCACCGATCAGGACGTAGGGAGCGCGGGTTTCCATGTCTCATCTCATCTGGGGTTGCAGCATCTGGGAACGCTTGCCGTGGAAATAGGCGCGCACCCAGGGATGCTCGGATCGAAGCAGCTCGCGCATCGGCCCGATGGCCACGATCTTTCCGTCCGCAAGCGCAGCGACGCGATCGCACACGGTCGTAAGGCTGGCGAGATCATGGGTGACCATGAATACGGTGAGCCCCAACGTCTTCTGCAAGGTCTTGATCAACGCATCGAAATCGCCGGCCGCGATTGGATCGAGGCCCGAGGTCGGCTCGTCCAGGAACAGGATCGGCGGGTCCAGTGCCAGCGCGCGCGCCAACGCCACGCGCTTGGTCATGCCGCCGGATAGTTCTGCCGGATATTTGTCGCCATCCTGCGGCCGCAATCCCACCATCTCGAGCTTTGCGGTCGCGATCTCGTCCATCAATTCCTGTGACAGGTCGAGATTTTCGCGGAGCGGAAACTGGATGTTCTGCCGCACCGTCAGCGATGAGAACAGCGCGCCCTGCTGAAACAAGATGCCCCATTGGCTCGCGACGCTCTGGGTGCTGCGATCGTGCGTCGCGCCGATCGGCTGGTCCATCACGTCGATCTCACCGCCCTGGCGTGGGATCAGGCCGATGATCGTGCGCATGAGCACCGACTTGCCACCGCCCGACGCGCCAACCAGCCCGAGGATCTCGCCCCGGCGGACATCGAGCGACAGATGATCGAGCACGATCTGGCGGCCGAAGCCGACCACGAGATCGCGGACGTGGATCGCGAACGCTTGCGACGTATCCGCCATCGTCACATTCCGATCGAAGCGAAGAAGATCGCAAACAGGCCGTCGAGCACGATGACGAGGAAGATCGACTTCACCACCGATGTCGTCGTCTGCTTGCCCAGCGACTCGGCGCTGCCCTTCACCCGCAGCCCCTCGCTGCAGGCGACGATGCCGATCACCAGCGCCATGAACGGAGCCTTGAGGATGCCGACCTTGAAATGGGTGACGGAGATCGCCTCGTGCAGCCGGGCGAGATAGATCGCCGGCCCCATGTCGCCGTAGAACTGCGCGACCAGGCCGCCGCCATAGAGCGCGGCAATCGACCCGATGAAGGCCAGGATGGGAAGCGCGATGACGAGCGCCATCACGCGCGGCAGGATCAGCACGTCGACCGGATCGAGCCCCATGGTCGAGAGCGCATCGATCTCCTCTCGCATCTTCATCGAGCCGAGCTCGGCGGTATAGGCGCTGCCCGAGCGCCCGGCGACCATGATGGCGACGATCAGGACGCCGAGCTCGCGCAGCACCAGGATGCCGACCATGTCCACCGTATATGACTCGGCGCCGAACCTGCGAAAATGGAAAAAGCCCTGCTGCGCGATGATCGCGCCGATCAGGAAGGTGATGAGCATGATGATCGGGATCGCCTGCCAGCCGATGCGGTAGAGCTGATAGACCAGCGACGTCAGCCGCAACGATCGCGGCCGCCGCAGGACGCCGATCAAGGCGATGAACAGCGCGCCGAGCATTTGCAGGAAGATCGCGATGTCTTCCCGCGCGCCGACCGTGGCCTTGCCGAGATCGTTCAGTCGCAGCAAAGCCGGGTTGGGCATCGGCACGGGTGCCGGATTGTGGCGATTGACCTGACGAACCTCATCCATGAGGCCGCTGTAATTGTCGGCAACGCCGACGATCTCGGCTGGGCTGCCCGTCGACGGGCTTCGGCGGGAAAGTTTCTCCAGCAACCATGCACCAAGCGTATCGAGCTCGCTCACCCCGCTAATGTCCAACTTCACGAGCTTCGACCGGTCGACGTCAGGCTTCACCGAGCGCGACAGCGATTCGAGTCTCGAGACGTTGGCTGCAGTCCACGACCCGGCCGGGCGCAGTTCGAGCACGTCACCGGACGGCATCGCCGCCAACAGGGGTTCAGCGTTCAAGATCACATCCTCCTCGGGACGACTCGTCCGAAGCTCGCATGCGTTTGTAGGCCGGCACATGGCAGCCAGATTGACCTGCCTCAAGCCGGCCACAAGGTCTCCATGCTTGGCGCAAATCAATCGTGACGGGGCGCGTCTTGCGATCCGCTAGAGCTTCAGCCGCACGTCGCAGATATCAGGCTCGACCGGGTCCGGTTTCACTTCGAAGCCGAGCTGCCGGCACATGTCGAGCATCACGATGTTCTCCTGCAGCACATCGCCCGATATGACCTGCAGTCCCTCCGACCTCGCATATTCGATGATCAGCTGCATCAGGGTCCATCCGAGTCCCCTGCCCTTCAGATCGGATCGCAGCAGAATCGCGTATTCGCCGCTCTCGTAGATCGAGTCCGAATGGATGCGGACCGCGCCAACCATGTCGCCGGTCGCCTCGTCGAAGGCGATGAACGCCATGGCGCGGGCATAGTCGAGCTGGGTCAGGCGCGCGATGAACTGATGGGTGAACTCCTTCATCTGCGCGAAGAAGCGCAGGCGCAGGTCGTGCGGCGTCACGTGCCGCAGGAATTCGTGAATTTTCGGCTCGTCCTCGGGGCGCATCGGCCGCACGAAGATGCGCCAGCCCTCCTTGAGCTCGAGGTGACGCTCCCATTGCGACGGATAGGCTCGGACGGCAAAATTGGCGGGCCCTGAGCCCGCGAATTTTCGCTGCGGCGCCCCGACGGCGACGCGCGCATCGACCGCGGTCACCCCGGCCTCGTCGGCAAGCAGCGGATTGATGTCCAGCTCCCGGATCTCGGGAATGTCGGCGGACATCTGGGCGAGCTTGACCAGCACCATGGCGACGGCGTCCTGCTTGACCGCCGGCACGTCCCGATAGGCGCGCAGCAGGCGCGAGACGCGAGTGTGCTCGATCAGGTCGCGCGCGAGCTGCAGGTCGAGCGGCGGCAGCGCCAGCGCCTTGTCATTGATGATCTCGACCGCGGTACCGCCCCGACCGAACACGACGACCATACCAAAGGTCGGGTCCTCGGCCAGCCCCAGGATCAGTTCGCGCGCCTTCGCCTTCACGACCATGGCCTGCACGATGACGCCGGAAATACGCGCCTTGGGCCGCAGCTTTTTCGCCCGGGCCAGAATATCGGCGGCGGCAGCGCGCACGGCTTCGGGCGTGGTCAGATTGAGGACGACGCCGCCAACGTCGGACTTGTGCACGATGTCGCGCGACAGGATCTTGAGCACGACCGTGGCACCTTGCTCGAATATCTCCCTGGCATAGGCCACCGCCTGCTCGACGTCAGCGGCCGCGTAGGTCGGCACCATGGCGATATCATAGGCCTCGAGCAGCCGCTTGATCTCGACCGGCTCGAGCCATTTGCGGCCGTCCGCGATGGCCGTCCTCACGAACTGTCTGGCGACTTCGACGTCGGGCGCAAACGCGTCGGGCATCGCTGGCGGCACCTGCGTAAGCTCTTCGACCAGCTCGCGATGCCGCACCAGGTGCATGAAGCCGCGCACCGCATCGTCTTCTGTCAGGTAGTTGGGGATGCCGGCGCTTGAGAGCGTCTCGACGATCGTCGGGCCGGCCCCGACCCAGGCGGCGAGCACCGGCTTGGCCCAGCTGCGATGCTGCTCGCGGTATTTCTTGACGAGCTCGGTGACCGTGGTCGCAATATCAGAAGCGGACGCGATGGCAGTCTGGACGTTGAGCACCAGCACGGCGTCGTTGGCGGGGTCGGCGAGCAGCACTTCGAGCGCAGCCGCGTAGCGCGCGGCGTCGGCGTCGCCGACGATGTCGACGGGATTTGCACCCGACCAGGTCGGCGGCAGCACCGCGTCGAGGTTCTGCCGCGTGTCCGGCGTCATGGGCGCGGGAATGCCGCCCAGCTCGACCAGGCGATCGACCGCGAGAACGCCGATACCGCCGCCGTTGGTGAGAATGGCGAGCCGCTTTCCGCCCGGCGATTCGACACGCCCGAGCGTCTCCGCGCAATCGAACAGCTCGCGCAGGTCGGACACACGCAAGATACCGGCACGACGGAACGCCGCGTCGTAAACGGCATCGGCGCCGGCGAGAGCTCCGGTGTGCGTCGCGGCAGCGCGCGCGCCTTGCGCCATGCGGCCGGACTTCACGACGACCACCGGCTTCACCCGCGCCGCCGCGCGCGCCGCCGACATGAATTTCCGCGCGTCCTTGATGGCCTCGATATAGAGCAGGATCGCGCGCGTCTTGTGGTCGAGAGCGAAGTAATCGAGGAGATCGGCTATATCCACGTCGAGCTGATCGCCGATCGAGACGATGCCGGAGAAGCCGACACCGCGCTGAGCCGCCCAGTCCACCATGCCGGCGGCGATCGCCCCCGACTGCGAAATCAGCGCCAGGCTTCCCGCACCGGGCATATGCGCGGAGAAGCTCGCGTTCAGGTTCACGCCGGGCATCATGATCCCCAGGCAATTGGGACCGATCAGCCGCATGCCGTATCGTTGCGCCGCGAGGAGCGCCGCCTCTTCGAGGGAACCCGGACCATGGCCGAGGCCCGCGGTCACGATCAGTGCGCCCGCCGAGCCGCGGCGGCCCGCCTGCTCGATGATGCCGGGGACCTCGCTCGCCGGCACGGTGATGACAACCAGCTCCGGCACGAATCGCAATTCGTCGAGACTGTTCACGGCGGAGACGCCGGCGATCTCGGCATAGCGCGAGTTCACCAGCCCCAGCTCACCCGCAAAGCGAGCCTTGCGGATGTTTTCCAGAACTGCCCGCCCCACGGACACGTGTCGCGGGCTGGCTCCGACGAGCGCCACCGATCGGGGCGACAGCAAATTCTTCAGACGATAGGTCGACATGTCGCAATCATTCGCTCGGCGCCAGGCCATGTGCTTGGAACCCGGCCATGACAGATTGGCTGAAGCATCTAATGCGACATCATAACCCAACAGGGTGGCTCACCGATGACGGTCTTGGTCACGCCGCCCCAGACGATCTCGTTCAGTCGGGAATGGTGGTAGGCCCCCATGATGATCGCATCGATGGCGTGGGCATTCGCATAGCTTCCGAGCACCTTGCCGATGGAACTGCCGTCGATCCTGACGGTTTCGAAGGACGCAAAGACTCCGTGTTCCCTGAGGTGATCGACGAGTCCGGCCCCGGACTTCATCACGTCACCGGCTTGTTCGTCCGTGACAGTGACGATCCGCACCGAAGCCGCCGCCTGCAGGATCGGCAGCGCATCTCCCACTGCCCGCGCGGCGCGCGCGGAATGGTCCCACGCGATCACCACGTTCTCGAATTTAACCCGCAGCTTGTCGGCATACGCTTCGGGACAGAGCAAAAGAGGCCGGCCGGATTCGAAAATCAACTGCTCGATCAGGTGTTCCGACTGGCTGTCGTTGGCCTTGACCGGGACCAGCGTGAGATCGCCGTAACGCGCGCGCTCCGCGATCGCCGACGCAATCGCCGACGCCTCCAATTTGTGCAACTGGCCATCAGCCCGAACGTTCAAGCGGGATGCCGCAGTCCTGAATGCATTCAACAGGTCCTGGACATCAGTCACGGTGCGCAGGGCATGAACCTCCGCCGCATTATCCAGATCCGACGAGACCACCACCATCGGCCGGACGAGAATATCCTCCTCCACGGCGAACGCGGTGATCTTCGCGCCGAGATCGGCGGCTGCCGCCACGCATGTCTCGATCGCGGCCAGCGCCGGCTTACTCGGCTCACCAACAAGCGGCAAAAGGACGTCCTTGATGGGCATTGGGATTCTCCTCTGTCGGTCAAAATAGACCGCTTCCCCACCCGACCCTTGATCCTCATCAAGGCCGAGGGGAACGCCGGCCGGCAAGCCGACGACGAGACTTGATGGACGTCAAGGACTTGCCGTGTTCCCACGCTAGGATCGATATGATCCCTGCGATGGGCCCGGGAGAGACTGATGCGTGCGATGGTGCTGCCCGGCCCGCGAGCGCGGCTGCGGATGGATGAACGACCCGACCCGATCCCCGGCGACGGCCAGATTCGGGTGAAGGTCAGTGCCTGCGGCGTCTGCCGTACCGACCTTCATGTGGTTGACGGAGAGTTGCCCGACATCCGCTATCCGATTGTCCCCGGTCATGAGATCGTCGGCCGCGTCGATCTCATCGGGCCCGACGTGACCACTCATCGGCCAGGAGATCGCGTCGGCATCCCCTGGCTCGGCTACACCTGCGGCACCTGCCGGTTCTGCCGCGAGGGCATGGAAAATCTCTGCGATCACCCGTTGTTCACGGGCTGCACCCGCGACGGCGGTTATGCGACGCATGCCATTGCCGATGCGCGCTACGCATTTCCGCTTGGGGAGGATGGCGACGATGTCGCGATCGCGCCGCTGCTATGCGCGGGCCTGATCGGCTGGCGTTCGCTGGTGATGGCAGGACACGCGGAAAGGCTCGGGATCTATGGCTTCGGAGCCGCGGGCCACATCGTCGCCCAGGTCGCGATTTGGCAGCGGCGATCGGTCTACGCCTTTACGCGCCATGGCGACATCGCGGCGCAGGATTTTGCGCGCAGTCTCGGCGCCGTCTGGGCTGGGGCATCGGACGAGCTGCCCGATGCACCACTCGACGCCGCCATCATCTACGCGCCCGCCGGCGAGCTCGTGCCGGCCGCCTTGCGCGCGGTCCGCAAAGGCGGCCGCGTGGTTTGCGCCGGCATTCACATGAGCGACATTCCGAGCTTCCCCTACAGCCTGCTATGGGAGGAACGGCAGCTGCTTTCCGTCGCCAACCTCACTCGCCATGATGGATTGGATTTTCTGACGATTGCGCCGCAGGCCGGCGTCCGAACCGAGACGACCGTCTTTGCGCTGAGTGAAGCCAACGAGGTTCTGGACAGGTTGCGGGGCGGGCAGATCCTGGGAGCGGCCGTGCTGCGGCCTTGACGATATCAGTACATGACGCCCTCTCACTCAGACACATCGACCCAGGAGCGGATCTTCGCATTCCTGACCGATCCGTCCACGCGCCCTGGCGTCACGCGGATCGACACGCACGCGGCCTCGGTTTTTCTCGACGGCAACCGCGCGCTGAAGATCAAGCGGGCCGTCCGCTTTCCCTTCCTGGACTATTCGACGCTGGAGAAAAGAAAGGCAGCCTGCGAGGAGGAGATCAGGATCAACCAGCCGCTGGCACCGCAGATCTACCGGGGCGTGGTGGCGATCACTGTGGAGCGTGACGGCTCGCTAAGGGTCGGAGGAGAAGGTCCGGCAATCGAGTTCGCCGTGGACATGATCCGCTTCGACGAAAACCGGACGCTGGATCACCTCGCAAAAGCGGGCCCGCTGGATGCGTATCTCGCCACAGGCATCGCCGATGCGATCACGGCCTCGCACGCGATCGCAGGGCGCGTCGAGGCACCTCGCTGGATTGGAACGATCCCGGCGCTGATCGACGGAAATAGCAGGGGTCTGCGGCGCGGCGGCCATGTCTCGACGAGCGAGATCGACAAATTGGCAAGGGCTTCACACGATGCATTCGTGCGCATTCGTGAGCTACTCAGGGATCGCGGACGCCGGGGCTTTGTACGACGCTGCCACGGCGATCTGCATCTCGGAAACATCGTGCTGATCGACAACCACCCGACTCTGTTCGACGCCATCGAATTCGATCCCGAGATGGCTTCGATCGACGTGCTCTATGACCTTGCATTCACACTGATGGACCTGCTGCACTACGAACAGCAATCGGCAGCAAATGTGGCTCTCAATCGCTACCTCGTCACCACTGAGGCTGAAAACGACGACGCACTTGGGGTGCTTCCCCTGTTCATGTCCATCCGCGCGGCGATCCGCACCCAGGTGCTGCTCGCGAAGCTGGCGCGGCCCCACGCCGATGCGACCGGGATCATCGACGATGCGCGCCGCTATTTTCAGCTGGCGCAGGCGCTGATCAATCCCCCGGCTCCCCGCTTGATCGCGGTCGGCGGCCTTTCTGGGACCGGAAAATCGCTGCTCGCGCGCATGCTCGCGCCCCTCATCGCGCCACAGCCGGGAGCCGTCGTGCTGCGCAGCGACGTCGTTCGAAAACGGCTGTTTCAGGTCCAGGAAACGGACCCGCTGCCGCAATCCGCCTATCAGCCCGACGTTACGGCACGGGTCTATGAAACGCTGGCAGAGCGCGCGCGGCGCGTTCTGGCGCAGGGACATTCGGTCATCATCGACGCGGTCTTTGCGCGGCAGTCCGAGCGGAACGGAATGGCCACACTGGCGCGGGCATGCGACGTCCCTCTGACCGGGTTCTTTCTGGTTGCGGACCTGGCGACGCGTCAGGCGCGTATCAGCAGCCGGCGGAACGACGCGTCAGATGCAACGCGAGAGGTTGCCGAGCTTCAGGAGCGCTATAATATCGGCGATCTGGACTGGAGGATCATCGACGCCTCAGGAACACCAGAGCAGACGCGCGACCGTTGCCGGACGGGGATGGCGGGGGACAGGTAACCACGACAATGGCGCGACGCACCACGACACCGGAGGCCACCGCCAGCGTCAAGCCGGCGGCGCCACGGAGCGCCTCGCCGGCTCGCCTGAGCGCGGGAATGGCCTGCGATACCGCATTTCGCATCATAGCCCGCCGTCACCTCAATGCCGTCACGTCTCAGCACGAGGGAACGTGCAGCGGCGACCCTGACGCCCTGCACCAGATTCGCATCGCGCTTACGCGTCTTCGCGCCGCCATCCGCTTCTTTTCTCCCATGGTCGACGACGCCGTGCGGCCGGTCGTCTGGATCGAACTGAGATGGCTGCACAGACAGCTCGGCATGGTGCGCGACCTCGATGCCGCGATCGAGCGAATAGTCGCCGCCAGTGGCGAAGAACTCGCCATGATTGCCCAGCTTCAGTCGTGGCAGGAAAAGCGCGCAGAAAGCCATCGTCTTTTGGCACGGGCGCTGCAATCGGCCCGCTATCGTCGCCTGATCGAGCGGACATCCGGCTGGATCGAGAGCGGCCCCTGGTCAACCAGGCGAGGCAAGGAGGCCATCAGATTGCGCCGCTGCCCGCTCGCCGAACACGCGGCACAGCAGTTGGCGGAGTGGGAAAGGATCCTTCTGAAGAGGTCGCGCAAACTCGCACAACTCGGCGTGAAGGAGCGGCATCGCTTGCGCCTGCGCAACAAGCGACTGTTCTATGCGATCGAGTCCCTCGAGGACCTGTTCGTCGACGAGTCGCTTGAAAAGCAGAAGGCCACTCTGAAACAGTTGCGTCGAGCGCAACGCAGCCTGGGGCAGCTCAATGACGATACGCGCGGCCGCGCGCTTGCCAAGACGTTGAATGATGAGGGCTCGGCCGTAAGTTTTCACTTCCTCGGTCGCAAGCGCAAGAAGGAACTGCTGAAGAAAGCGGCCACTGCCTACA
>NZ_JBBIAR010000113.1:0-19170 GCF_054185165.1 Bradyrhizobium sp. UFLA05-109
CAGACGGCGGGACGCAGGTTGGCGAACAGAGCGAGATCCTTGCGCAGCCGGAGCAGGCCGGCCTCGGGGCGCACCTCGTAGGGAACCGCATCCCACTTCGGACCACCGACCGCACCGAAGATGACGGCGTCGGCGTCCTTGGCCTTGGCCATGTCACCCTCGGAGATCGACGCCTTGTGCGCGTCATAGGCGGCGCCGCCGACGAGCCCGGTGTCGGTCTCGAACTTGGCGATCCCGGCCGCATTGAGCCAGTCGATCAGCCGCTTCACCTCGCCCATCACTTCGGGGCCAATGCCGTCACCGGGGAGCAGCAGCAGTTTATGGGTCGCCATCATCGGTTCCTCTTCGATCGAATTCGGCCGGAGTGCTAGAGCGGCGTTGCGTGCTTGGCAAGACACCATTGCCGCGGCGCGGCTGTGCAAGCCGGGCGGGGCCTGCCACAATCGGTCTCGCCGGAGTATCCCTTGCACGCCCAAAACTACCTCGCTCAAGATCGCCGCCCCCTACCCGATGCGCGCCCTGCGCGGCTGATCCTGACACTGTCGCTGGCGGCGACGGTCGGGCTCGGCATCGGTCGCTTTGCCTATGCGCTGGTGCTGCCGGACATGCGGGACAGCCTGAACTGGTCCTACTCGGCCGCCGGGTTCATGAATACCATCAACGCCGTCGGCTACCTCGCGGGCGCCCTGATGGCTTCACGGCTGATCAAGCGGGTCGGCTGGTCGGCCGCGATCCGCGGCGGAACGCTGGCCTGCCTCGCGGCCCTGGCAGTCTGCGCGCTCACCGGGGACTTCATCGCGCTCAGCCTGGCGCGGCTGGTGCTGGGTCTGGGCGCGGCGGCCGGCTTCGTCGCCGGCGGCGCGCTGGCCGCCACCATCGCGCAGTCGCACCCTGAAAGGGCCAATTTCCTGCTCAGCCTGTTCTATGCCGGCCCCGGCATCGGCATCCTCGCCTCAGGGCTGATCGCGCCGTTCACGCTGCAATATTTCGGGCCGGGCTCGTGGTGGATCGTGTGGTGGGCGCTGACGCTGCTCTCGGCCGCCATGACCATCCCGCTGTTCCTGATCCGCATCGAGAGCAAGGCGCGCTTCAGCGAGGCAGGGCACGGCTCGTTCGCGATCCTCCCCATCCTGATCTATCTCGCCGGCTACTTCCTGTTCGGCGCGGGCTACATCGCCTACATGACCTTCATGATCGCCTATGTGCGCGATGCCGGCGGCGGGGCGGCGGCGCAGGCTGCGTTCTGGAGCCTGATCGGGATGAGTGCCTTTGCCACGCCCTGGGCCTGGCGCGGCGTGCTCGCGCTCGACCGCGGCGGACTCGCAACCGCGATCATCCTCGGCACCAATGCGCTCGGTGCGGCGCTGCCGATGCTCGGCGCGTCGACGGCCTGGCTCGCCATCTCGGCACTCGTCTTCGGGGTCGCCTTCTTTGCCGTGGTCGGTTCGACGACGGCCTTCGTGCGCTTCAACTATCCGCCGCAGGTATGGCCGACCGCGATCGCGGCGATGACGATCTCGTTCGGCGTCGGTCAGACCGTGGGGCCGATCGTGGTCGGCGCGATCACGGATGCGCTGGGGAGCCTGTCATATGCGCTGAACGTTTCCGCGGCGCTGCTTGCGCTTGGTGCGCTGGCGGCGCTGTGCCAGCGGAAGGTGGGGCCGAACAGCTCAGTGTCGTAGGGTGGGCAAAGGCGCTTTTGCGCCGTGCCCACCATCAGTCGTTAACGCGATACGGAAGTGGTGGGCACGCTTCGCTTTGCCCACCCTACAATCTCTGACGCTAGCTCCCGCTGAACGAATTGTATCCCTGGTCTTCCCAGTAGCCGCCCTTGTACTCGTTGGTGACTTCCATCGAGACCACGTATTTCGGGCTCTTGAAGCCGAGTTTTGTCGGCACTCGGATCTTCATGGGGTAGCCATAGGCGCGCGGCAGAATGTCGTTCGCATATTTGAACGTCATCTGCGTCTGCGGATGCAGCGCGCTGCGCATGTCGAGCGGTGAATTGTAGCCGTCCTTGTCGGCGCACTGGAACCAGACATATTTCGCGCGGGTATCGGCACCGATCCGCTTCAGGAAATCGCGGAGCGGCGTGCCGGTCCAGCTTCCAATCGCGCTCCAGCCCTCGACGCAGATGTGCCGCGTGATCTGCGTGACCTGCGGCAGCTGGTAGAGCTCGTCCAGCGTCCAGGATTTCTTGTTGTCGACGAGGCCGCGCACCTCGAGCTTCCAGTCCTTGCCGTCGACCTCGGGGGCTTCGTCGAGATCGTAATAGCCGTTGAACGGGAATGGCTTTGTGATCGCGCTTTCCGGGAAGGTCGGCGCCAGCGCGTCCGGATTGAAGATGAAGGCCTGCACGGCGTCGTTGAATTTCGAGACCGTCTTCAGCATTTCTTCAGCCGACGATGAATCGACGACGTCGCAGCCGGTGAGCAGGCTCAGCGCGCCGAGGCTCGCGCCGCCCGTGATGAAACGGCGGCGGGTCAGGTCCGGCATCACCTTGAGCGAATCCTTGATCAGGAGACGCTTGTCGACGCCGGGGATCAGGAATGAACGCTTGGCCATGGCTCCCTCCCTCTCAGCGGCCGATGATCATCGCGCGCAGGCTCTTCGGCACGAGCAACGCGAGCGCAACGTGGACCACGAGGAAGGCGCAGATCGCGGCCATGCAGAAGAAGTGGACGTAGCGCGCGGTCGGATAGTCGCCGAACAGCATCACCAGATAGTAGAGCTGCACCGGTTTCCAGATCGACAGGCCCGACAGCACGATCAGCACGCCGACCACGATGATCCCGGCATAGAGCAGCCGCTGCACGTAATTGTAGACGGTGAGGTCGTCATGGCCGAGCCTGAAGGTCAGCGCCGCCCTGACGTCGTGGAGCACGCCGGACGGCGTGATCGGCAGCAGCTTCTTGCGGAAGCGGCCGGTGGCAAAGCCCGTGATCAGATAGGCGAGCCCGTTAATCATCAGCAACCACATCGCTGCAAAATGCCAGAGCAGCGCGCCGCCGAGCCAGCCGCCGAGCGTGATGTCGCGGGAAAAGCTGAAGTTGAACAGCGGCGAGGCGTTGTAGATCTGCCAGCCCGACATGATC
The DNA here is from genome assembly GCF_054185165.1 of Bradyrhizobium sp. UFLA05-109. Classification (NCBI taxonomy): domain Bacteria; kingdom Pseudomonadati; phylum Pseudomonadota; class Alphaproteobacteria; order Hyphomicrobiales; family Nitrobacteraceae; genus Bradyrhizobium; species Bradyrhizobium sp. UFLA05-109. The sequence goes on from NZ_JBBIAR010000113.1 coordinate 3,096, forward strand.
ATCAGGATCATGGCGAGCGCGTTGATCCAGTGCATCACCCGCACCCAGGCCGGCTGAATGACCTTCGCCGGCGAGGCGGTAGCGGGTGCATCGGTTGCAGCAAGGCTGGACATGGTGGTTCCGTCCTCAGGGGGTCGCTTGACAACAAATATACGCCGGCAACTTCGGTTTCGTTACGCCCTCATGAGCATCGAATCGATGCCTATGAAACATCGTGGTCACAAAAAAGCGAGCCGGGATCCCCCGGCTCGCCGTTTCGCGCGTCCTGTTCGGGGATGAAACAGGGGTGCTGCGGTGTTACGTCGCCGGCATCAGCACGGTGTCGACCACATGGATGACGCCGTTCGACTGATTGACGTTGGTGATCGTCACCATCGAGCTGCCGCCCTTGGCATCGACGATCCAGGTCTTGCCGTCCATTTTCTTGACCGTCAGCTCCTCGCCTTCGGCGGTCTTGAGCTTCTTGCCGTCGGTGAGGTCGGAGGCCTCGAGCTTGCCGGGCACCACATGGTAGGTGAGGATCTTGGTCAGGGTCGCCTTGTTCTCGGGCTTGACCAAGGTATCGACGGTGCCGGCCGGCAGCTTGCCGAATGCGGCGTTGGTCGGCGCGAACACCGTGAACGGGCCCTTGCCTTCCAGGGTCTGCACGAGGCCGGCGGCCTTCACCGCCGCCACCAGGGTAGTGTGGTCCTTGGAGTTGACGGCGTTCTGGATGATGTTCTTGGAGGGGAACATCGCGGCGCCGCCGACCATGACGGTCTTTTCCTCGGCGCGAACCGGCGCGACGACGGTTGCGGTGATGGCGAGTGCGCTGAAGGCGGCAGCGGCGAGATAGGCAATACGCTTCGACATGGAGAGTCTCCCGATATCTGGATGAGGTCCAACAACAACGGCACCTGCGACAGGTGTGAGGCGATAGCGCCGTCGTTGGCCGAACTACGGGACGGTTTGCGGAGCGGTTTCGGACAATAATTTATTGTGATGCGTGAAACTTTGGGTGGGGGTTTTCGTGTAAGGGCGTGAGCGCGCCACATCCTCCGCTCGTCGTCCCGGGGCGCGCAAAGCGCGAGCCCGGGACCCATAACCACAGGGCGTAGTTGTGGTGCGCGACTGGTAACCACGAGTCTTCGCCAAATCACTCCCTGTGGTTATGGGCCCCCGCCTTCGCGGGGGCGACGAGTTGAGATTGGGGCAACGACGGAGTGCAATCTCAATCCCTGCTCAATGGCGTCTGGATGAACCCGCGATTGTGGGTCGGGCTGATCAGCACCTCGTTGATGCATACGCGCGGCGGCATGGAGGCGATGAAGGCGATGGTGCGGCCAAGATCCTCGGATTGCAGCATCCTCGCCTGCTCCTCCTCGCTCGGCACGACGGGCCGCAGCTTCAGGATCGGCGTCGCCACCTCGCCTGGCATCAGGCAGCAGGCGCGCAGGCCGTTGACGCACTCGTCCATGTTGAAGGAATGGGTCAACGCGAGCACCGCATGCTTGGTCGTGGTGTAGGCCGGGCCCGGCATCTTCGAGACGTGGCGGCCGGCCCAGGACGAGACGTTGATGATGCATCCGTCCTGCTGCCTGCGCATCGCCGGCAGCACCGCGCGCATGCAATAAAGCACGCCGTTGAGATTGATCTCGACGAGCTTGTCCCAGCCCTCCAGTTCCAGGTCGTTCCAGCTGCGCTTGGGAACATTGATGCCGGCGCTGTTGACCAGGAGGTCGATGCGGCCGTGCTTCGCCAGGATCGCATCCACCGCTTTCTGCACATCGGCGGCAACGCTGACATCAAGCGGGATCGCCTCGGCCGCCCCGCCGTCCCTGGTGATTTTGGCCACCACGGCATCCAGCGCGTCCTTGCGCCGGCCGGATACCACTACCGTCCGGCCGTCGGCGGCGAGCGCCTCTGCTCCGGCCTCCCCGATCCCGCTGCCGCCGCCCGTGACCCAGGCCACGCGTTTCCTTTCCTTGGTCATGCAAACTGTCTCCGTTGCTTCATCGGGGCTGTTTTTGCTAATCCAGCCCTCGGTTTTGACCGGCCTTCGCCGGCAAGGGATGTTGCATGAACCAAGCTGCGAACGCCAATCTGTTTTCCCGTCTGTTCGATGCCCTGAAGGATCCGACGCGGCTTGCGATCGAGACCCATGACGGCAGCCGCATCAGCTATGGCGAGCTGATCGCGCGCGCGGGCCAGATGGCGAATGTGCTGGTCGAACGCGGCGTAAAACCGGGTGACCGCGTCGCGGTGCAGGTGGAAAAGTCCGTCGCCAACATCGTGCTGTATCTCGCGACCGTGCGGGCCGGCGCGGTCTATCTGCCGCTCAACACCGCCTATACGCTGAACGAGCTCGACTACTTCATCACGGACGCCGAGCCATCGCTCGTGGTCTGCGATCCCTCCAAGGCCGAAGGCATCGCCGCGATAGCCGCCAAGGTGAAGGCCAAGGTCGAGACGCTCGGGCCCGACGGCAGGGGCTCGCTGACGGAGGCGGCCGACAAGGCGAAAAGCGAATTCACCACCGTCCCGCGCGCGAACGATGACCTCGCCGCGATCCTCTACACGTCAGGCACCACGGGCCGCTCCAAGGGAGCGATGCTGTCCCACGACAATCTGGCCTCGAACTCGCTGACGCTGGTCGACTACTGGCGCTTCACCGACAAGGACGTGCTGATCCACGCGCTGCCGATCTACCACACGCACGGCCTGTTCGTGGCGACCAACGTGACGCTGTTTTCGCGGGCGTCGATGATCTTCCTGCCGAAGCTCGACCCCGACCTGATCATCAAGTTGATGGCGCGCGCCACCGTGCTGATGGGCGTGCCGACCTTCTACACGCGCCTGCTGCAGAACTCCGCGCTGTCGCGCGAGACGACAAAGCACATGCGTCTCTTCATCTCGGGCTCGGCGCCGCTGCTCGCCGACACCCATCGCGAATGGTCTGATCGCACCGGGCACGCTGTGCTCGAGCGCTACGGCATGACCGAGACCAACATGAACACCTCGAACCCGTATGACGGGGAGCGCGTGCCAGGCGCGGTGGGCTTCCCGCTGCCCGGCGTCTCCGCACGCGTCACCGATCCCGAGACCGGTAAGGAATTGCCGCGCGAAGAAATCGGCATGATCGAGGTGAGGGGGCCGAACGTCTTCAAGGGCTATTGGCGCATGCCGGAGAAGACCAAGTCGGAATTCCGCCCCGACGGCTTCTTCATCACCGGTGACCTCGGCAAGATCGACGCCAAGGGCTACGTCCACATCCTCGGCCGCGGCAAGGATCTCGTGATCTCCGGAGGCTTCAACGTCTACCCCAAGGAAATCGAGAGCGAGATCGACGCCATGCCCGGCGTGATCGAATCCGCCGTGATCGGCGTGCCGCATGCCGATTTCGGCGAGGGCGTCACGGCGGTCCTCGTCTGCAGCAAGGGCGCCGAGGTCAGCGAAGCCTCGGTCCTGAAGGCGCTCGACGGCCGGCTCGCAAAGTTCAAGATGCCCAAGCGCGTCTTCGTCGTCGACGAATTGCCGCGCAATACGATGGGCAAGGTGCAGAAGAACGTGCTGCGGGATACGTACAAGGACATTTACGCGAAGAAGTAGGGGCGCACCCTCTAGCTACCACATTCGCTGTCATGCCCCGGCTTGACCGGGGCATCCAGTACGCCGCAGCTTCTCGGTTCAATCGCGAATACTGGATTGCCCGCCTTCGCGGGCAATGACAGCTGAGTGTGTGTGTGCGCCTTGCCACGAGCCATCATTGCCCGCCAAGCAAACTCACCACAAACCGGCTGCCGACAATGAAGAGATAGCAGCCGAACGCGGTCTCGAGCGTCCGCTTCGACATCGCATGCGCGGCTCGCACGCCGAGCGGCGCGGTGACGAGGCTCATCGGCATCACCAGCACAGCGCCGATCAGAGAGACGAACCCGAGCGCGAACGGGAATTGCAGGGCGGCAACTGACGGAAAACGCGCTGCCGCCAGCCAGCCGGCATAGATGTAGCCGAGCGCGCCGGGGATCGAGATCAGCACCGCGAGTGCCGAGGAGGTCGCGACCGCCTGATGGATCGGACGGCCGTAGAAGGTCATCAGCAGGTTGGAGAACAGGCCACCACCAATGCCCATCAGGGTCGAGAGGATGCCGACCACGAAGCCGTAGATACGCATCAGCGGGCCCGTCGGCAGGTCGTCACCGAACTTCCAGCTCTCGCGCGCGAAAATCAGCCGCGCGGCGGCCGAATAGGCGACGGCGACGAACACGATCTTGAACAGCCGCTCCGGCGCATAGCGCGCGACCACGCTGCCGGCGATGACGCCGATGACGATCGGCAGCCACCAGACGCGCAAAATCGCCATGTCGACAGCGCCGCGCTTGTAATGCGCCTGGAACGAGCGGATCGAGGTCGGGATGATGACCGCAAGCGAGGTGCCGACGCAGAGCGGCATCCGCACCTCCAGAGGGACTCCGGCCATGCGAAAGCATTCGTAGAACACGGGAACCAGGATCGCGCCGCCGCCGATGCCGAACACGCCGGCGAGAAAGCCCGAGAGCGCGCCGACCGCGATGAGCAGCAGTGCCAGCTCGACGATGTCCTGGAGATTGAGACCTGCAATCACGCGAATCGTACCCCCGGCCAGCTAGCGACGAACCTCCGGGCCGATGCACCCAGACGAAGAGCGATGCGTGCGCAACTTTTAGGCTATCTCGCTCGCGTGCCGGAAGCGACAGGCGCGGAATGCAGGACACGCATATCGGAAACGCCCTGGCGAGATGGTGAGGGATGAAAACCAGTCAAGCGACGGGCGCGGCAGGCTCTTTTGCGGTTCCATCCAGGGCTATTTTGACCCCACTTTGCAGCATGAACGGACTGGTTCGCGTGACGACGATCCTCTTGCGATTTCAAGTCGCGAGCTGAGCATTACAAATGCCGAAACTGAGTTCATTTCTTCAACATCCCGATCTCGCTCTGGTATACCAAGCCCCTGATCAGCCTTGCTTGATCACCCCCCTAAGGCTGAACGGCAGTTCGCTTTATGGCTATTTGGTGATTGCGCGGATAGATTCGACTCCGTAAATAGGGCCGACCTTTCGCGATCCCCGCGCGCCCTATGCTGGGCCGCAATAAAACACCAAAGCCGCCCATGACCGCACGGATCGAACGACCGCTTTCACCCCACCTGCAAGTCTATCGCTGGACGCTGACGATGGCGCTGTCCATCGTCCACCGCGCTACCGGTATCGCACTTTATGTCGGAACCCTGCTGTTGGCCTGGTGGTTGATCGCCGCGGCCTCCGGCCCGACGGCGTACTCCCATGTGCAGGCCTTTACCGGCAGCATCATCGGCCGGCTGATCGTTTTCGGCTACACTTGGGCGCTGATGCATCACATGCTGAGCGGCATTCGGCATTTCGTCTGGGACCTCGGCTACGGCTTCAAGGCCAATGAGCGCGAGGCGCTCACCTGGGGCGCGCTGATCGGCGGCATCGCGCTCACTGTCCTGATCTGGATCATTGCCTACGCGATCGGAGGCGGACGATGAGCACGACCGATACGCCCAAGCGTAGCATGCGCACCCCGCTCGGCCGCGTCCGCAACCTCGGCGCCGCGCATTCCGGCACGTCTGACTTCTGGCGCCAGCGCCTCACCGGCGTTGCGATGACGCTGCTGATGCTGCCCGTGATCGTCGTCGTCATGATGCTGCTTGGCCGCAACCAGGCGGGCGCTGCGCAGATTCTCGGCTCGCTGCCGATCGCGCTGATCCTCCTGCTCTTCATCTTCGCCAGCGCCTGGCACATGAAGATCGGCATGCAGGTCGTGATCGAGGACTACGTCCACAACGAGAAGCTGAAGCTCGTTGCGGTCATGCTCAACAACTTCTTCTCGATCGCGGTGGCGCTCGCCTCGACCTATGCGATCCTCAAGCTGTCATCCGGAGTGTAACCCATGGCCGCCAGCACGAATGGCAAGGGCAACGGCGCTCCCGCCACCAACGGAAAAGCCTATCCGATCGAGGACCATACTTACGACGTCGTAGTGGTCGGCGCCGGTGGCGCGGGCCTGCGCGCCGTCGTCGGCTGCAGCGAGGCGGGCCTGCGCACGGCCTGCATCACGAAGGTGTTTCCCACCCGTTCGCACACCGTCGCGGCGCAGGGCGGCATCTCCGCTTCGCTCGGCAACATGCACAAGGACGACTGGCGCTGGCATATGTACGACACCGTGAAGGGGTCGGACTGGCTGGGCGACCAGGACGCGATCGAATACATGGTGCGCCACGCCCCCGAGGCGGTCTACGAGCTCGAGCATTGGGGCGTGCCGTTCTCGCGCACCGAAGATGGCAAGATCTACCAGCGCCCGTTCGGCGGCATGACCACGGAATTCGGCAAGAGCCAGGCGCAGCGCACCTGCGCCGCCGCCGACCGCACCGGTCACGCCATGCTGCACACGATGTACGGCCAGTCGCTGCGCCATGCGGCAGAATTCTTCATCGAGTTCTTCGCCATCGATCTGATCATGGACGACCAGGGCGCCTGCCGCGGCGTGATCGCGCTGAAGCTCGATGACGGCACGCTGCATCGCTTCCGCGCCCAGACCACGATTTTGGCGACCGGCGGCTATGGCCGCGCCTACGCGTCCTGCACCTCGGCCCATACCTGCACCGGCGACGGCGGCGGCATGGTGCTGCGCGCCGGCCTGCCGCTCCAGGACATGGAGTTCGTGCAGTTCCACCCGACCGGCATCTACGGCTCGGGCTGTCTCGTCACCGAAGGCGCGCGCGGCGAAGGCGGCTATCTCGTCAACTCCGAAGGCGAGCGCTTCATGGAGCGCTACGCGCCGTCGGCCAAGGACCTCGCCTCGCGCGACGTCGTCTCGCGCGCGATGACCATCGAGATCCGCGAGGGGCGCGGCGTCGGCAAGAAGAAGGATCACATCTTCCTGCATCTCGACCATCTCGATCCGAAGGTCCTGCAGGAGCGCCTGCCGGGCATCTCCGAGTCGGCCAAGATCTTCGCCAATGTCGACGTGACGCGCGAGCCGATCCCGATCGTGCCGACCGTGCACTACAACATGGGCGGCATCCCGACGAATTATCACGGCGAGGTGCTGACGAAAAAGGACGGCGAGGACAACGCCGTGATTGCCGGACTGATGGCGATCGGCGAAGCGGCCTGCGTCTCCGTGCACGGCGCCAACCGCCTCGGCTCCAACTCGCTGATCGACCTGGTGGTGTTCGGCCGCGCCGCGGCGCTGCGCTGCGCCGAGAAGCTCACCGCCAACGGCAAGCAGCCGGAGTTGCCGGCGAACTCGGCCGAGCAGTCGCTCGGCCGCCTCGACCACTACCGCTATGCCTCCGGCGGCACCCCGACCGCGAAGCTGCGCGAGGGCATGCAGCATGTGATGCAGAACAATTGCGCGGTGTTCCGCACCGGGGAGGTCCTGAGCGAAGGCCAGAACCTGATCCAGAAGGTCCATGGCGGCATCACCGACATCGCGGTGTCCGACCGCTCGCTGGTGTGGAATTCGGACCTCGTCGAGACGCTCGAGTTCGACAACCTGATCTCGCAGGCGGTGGTGACGATGAACTCGGCCGCCAACCGCACCGAGAGCCGCGGCGCACATGCCCGCGAGGACTATTCCGCGCGTGACGACAAGAACTGGATGAAGCACACGCTGGCCTGGCTCGACGATGCCGCCAAGGTCACGATCGACTACCGCCCGGTGCACAACTACACAATGACCAACGACGTGCAGTACATCCCGCCGAAGGCGCGCGTGTACTGAGCGAAAGCGAAGGCCTGATCGAAAATGGTTGAATTCGCACTTCCAAAGAACTCGAAGATCACTGGCGGCAAGACCTGGCCGAAGCCCGCGGGCGCGACTGAGCTTCGCGAGTTCCGCGTCTACCGCTGGAACCCGGACGACGGCAAGAATCCGAGCGTCGACACCTATTACGTCGACACCCACGACTGCGGTCCGATGGTGCTGGACGGCCTGATCTGGATCAAGAACCACATCGACCCGTCGCTGACCTTCCGCCGCTCCTGCCGCGAGGGCGTCTGCGGCTCCTGTGCCATGAACATCGACGGCCAGAACACGCTCGCCTGCACCCGCTCGATGCACGACGTGAAGGACGGCGCGGTGAAGATCAACCCGCTGCCGCACCAGCCGGTGGTGAAGGACCTCGTCCCCGACCTCACCAATTTCTACGCGCAATATGCATCCGTCGAGCCGTGGTTGAAGACGACCTCGCCGACGCCGCAGAAGGAATGGCGCCAGAGCCACGAGGACCGCGAGAAGCTCGATGGCCTCTACGAGTGCATTCTCTGCGCCTGCTGCTCGACCTCCTGCCCGAGCTACTGGTGGAACAGCGAGCGCTATCTCGGCCCCGCCGCCCTGCTCCAGGCCAACCGCTGGGTATCCGATTCGCGCGATGAGGCGACCGGCGAGCGGCTCGACAATCTAGAGGACCCGTTCCGGCTCTACCGCTGCCACACCATCATGAACTGCGCCAAGGCCTGTCCGAAAGGCCTCAACCCCGCAGAGGCGATCGCCGAGCTGAAGCTGAAGCTCGTCGAGCGACAGGTTTAAGCGAACTTTTTATGCATCCGCCGCGGCCGCTGCGAGTGCCGCGGCCGTATTGCCACCTGTGGTAGCTTAACATAAGATTGCTACTGGCGCATCCTTTGCGCGCGGCATCGCTCCGGCTGCAACCAAAGGTTCCCATCACAAGCCACTTCCTTCCCTGCGGGAAATTCAAGTAAGCTTCGTTCCGGGTCAGGAGCGACTGTGCAGGGCGCGCAACGCAATTCGTTGAAACTGCTACAGTGGATGATGGCGGCATCCCTGGCGCTGCCGATTGCGCTGTTCATCATCGCCTCGGCGATCTCCTACAATTCGACCAACGACATCGCCGACCGCGAGATCGAGCGTACGCTCGACGTCGCCCATGAGCATGCGCTCAAGGTGTTCGAGACCATCGACCGCAGCCTCGCCGAACTCAACGAGGTGGTGCGCGGCCTGTCGGACGAGGCGATCCGGTCGCGCGAGCCGGCGCTGCATCTGCGCCTGAAGCGGCTGACCGATTCGCTGCCACAGCTCAAATCCGCCTGGATGTTCGATGCGCAGGGCCATGCACTGGTCAACAGCCTGTTGTCGCCGGCGCCGCAGCTCAGCTTCGCGGACCGCGACTATTTCAACGCCCATGTCGACCAGAACATCGGCACGTTCATCGGGACGCCGCTGACGCCACGCCAGCCCTATCAGGGCGCCCGCTTCTTCGGCGTGAGCCGCCGCCGCGAGTCCGACGACGGCAGCTTCATCGGCGTGATCCAGGCCTCGGTGTTTCCCGAATATTTCGAGAGCTTTTATGCGCGCATCGGTAGCGATCCCGGCAGCTTCTTCGCCATGGGACGGACCGATGGCGTCCTGCTGGCGCATTATCCGCACCTCGACCACGACGTCCGCCTCGATCCGGGCGGGCCGGTCGGCCGGAAGATCGCGCTGAGCCCCGAGCACGGGCTGATGACCATCGCCTGGCCCGCCGACGGGATCGAGCGGCGCATCGGCTACAAGCGCGTCGCCGAATATCCGATCTATGTCAGCGCGGGGTTCGAGACCTCGGCGATCCGGTCGCGCTGGCTCGCCACCATGGGCCAGCACCTGATCTTCGGCCTGCCTGCGACGGCCCTGCTCTTCTTCATCCTCGCGCTGGCATTCCGGCGCACGCAGAACCTCCAGGCCGAAGCGGCACGACGGCGCGACGCCGAGGAGGCGCTCAAGCACAGCCAGCGCCTGGAGGCACTCGGACAGCTCACCGGCGGCGTGGCGCACGACTTCAACAACCTGCTGACCGTGATCCGCGCCTCCATCGACCTGTTGAACCGGCCGCAATTGTCGGAGGAGCGGCGGCAGCGCTACATCAACGCCATCACGGATGCGGTCGCGCGCGCCGCAAAGCTGACCTCGCAGCTCCTGGCCTTCGCGCGGCGGCAGACGCTGAAGCCCGAGGTGTTCGACGTCGGCACACGCGTGCAGTCGCTGCGCGACATGATCGCGACGCTGACGGGACCGGCCATCGAGATCGTGATGCGGCTGCCGGCGGAGTCCTTTCTCGTCGACGCTGATGCCGGCCAGTTCGAGACGGCGCTGTTCAACATGGCGGTCAATGCGCGCGATGCGATGCAGGGCCGCGGCAGGATCACGTTCACGGTGGAGGCTGCAACAGCCATTCCCGACAGCCTGGTACATCTCGTCGGCAGCAATGGCTTCATCACCGTCACGGTCACCGATACCGGGTCCGGCATTCCCGCAGGCCAGCTCGACCGCATTTTCGAGCCGTTCTTCACCACCAAGCAGATCGGCCAGGGCACCGGGCTTGGCCTGTCGCAGGTGTTCGGCTTCGTCAAGCAGTCCGGCGGCGAGGTGACGGTTGCGAGCGAGGTCGGTCGCGGCAGCACCTTCATGCTCTTCCTGCCGCGCGTGCCCGCCGAGTTGCTACCACAGCGGCAGGCGCCCGACACCGCGCCCGCAGTGGCCGGCAGCGGCATGTCGGTGCTGGTCGTCGAGGACAATATCGAGGTGGCCAATTTCGCCGCCGACGGGCTTACCGAGCTCGGTTACAGCGTCACGCTGGTCGACAATGCCAGCGATGCGCTCGCCGAGCTGACGGTGGACGCGGACCGCTTCGACGTGGTGTTCTCCGACGTGGTGATGCCGGGTATGACCGGACTCGATCTCGCGCATGCGATCCGCGACCGCGGCATCGACGTGCCTATCGTGCTCACCAGCGGCTACAGCCACGTGCTGGCGCAGGACGGCAGTTTCGGCTTCGAGCTGCTGCAAAAGCCTTACTCCATCGAGGCACTGTCGCGCATACTGTACAAGGCCGCACGGCTGCGCCGCGTGCGGGACGGCGCTGCGGAGTAACTCAAGGTCCATAGCCCGGATGGAGCGAAAGCGTAATCCGGGAACGACTCACGCCGGCTCCCGGATTTCGCGGAGCCTGTCATCGGGCGCGCATTCGCGCGACCCGTTGGCTCCATCCGGGCTACATTCCCCGGCCGCGACGTTGGAGTCGGGGGCAAAACCGGCTATGCATGCGCCGCTTGCAACGAGGACTTCTGCTTGACGCCTGATACCGCCCCCACGCCCGCGCCGTTCGGCGCGTTCGCGCCCAATGCGGCGCAGGCTGCGATCATTTCGCTTGCGCACCGCTCCGGGCTGAAGCGCGGTGCGTTCCGCCCGTGGCTGTCGCGGCTGGTTAATTTGCTGCGCGCAGGTCCCATCGACGTGCAATATCAGGGCGCCTCGTTTCGCTTCCATCACCAGGCGAGCGCGACCGAGCGCGGCGCGCTGTTCAACCCCGACTACAATCTCGACGAGCTCGACTTCCTGCGCCAGCATACGCCGAGCGGTGGCGTGTTCGTCGACGTCGGCGCCAATGTCGGCACATTTGCGCTGGTAATGGCGCGCCACGTCGGCGCGCAGGGCAAGGTCGTCGCGATCGAGCCGCATCCCACGACCTTCGCGCGACTCTCGTTCAACAACGCAGCGTCGGGATCGATCCAAGGATCGACCCGAGGATCAACGCAGGTCCGGCTCGTCCAGGCCGCGGCAGGCGAAGCCGACGGCGAGCTGATGATCGAGACCGACGGCGACAATCTCGGCGCCAGCCATGTCGTGACGGGCACGGCGACGGCAAGGGCCATCAAAGTGCCGTCGTTACGGCTGATACGCATCCTCCAGGAGTCCGGCGTCACGAAGGTCGATGCCCTCAAGATCGACGTCGAGGGCTTTGAAGACCGCGTGCTGATCGGCTTCTTCCGCGATGCGCCGCAATCGCTATGGCCACGCGCTGTCGTGATCGAGCATCTGTCACAAAACGAATGGCGCGAGGATTGTATTGCAGACATGATCGCGCGCGGCTTCGCCATCACGAAGAGGACGCGGAGCAACACCTTCCTGTCGCGCTGACGACAGTCAACGACGGAGATTCCGATGATCGATCACATGGGTTTTCCGGTTTCCGACTATGAGCGGGCCAAGGCGTTCTATGCCAAGGCGCTGGCTCCACTCGGCTACAGCCTGATCATGGAGGTCACGCAGGAGCAGACCGGCCACGATCCCGCCGCGGGCTTTGGCGCCGACGGCAAGCCGGACTTCTGGATCGGCGGCGAAGGTGCGTTGAACAAGCCCGTGCATGTCGCCATTCTCGCCAAGGATCGCGCCACGGTGGATGCATTCTACAAAGCCGCCATCGCGGCCGGCGGTCGCGACAATGGGCCGCCGGGCATTCGCGCGCATTATCATCCGACTTATTACGGTGCATTCGTGCTCGACCCCGATGGTCACAACATCGAAGCCGTCTGTCACGCGCCCGAATGAGTCTGTTCCATCATCACGGTGGACGGGAACATCGATGCATCGGCAACGTTACCGTCTTTCGAGCAACGACATGTCGATGATGCATGATGCCGATCGAACCCCCGGAGATTCCGCCGGCAACACCGGGCACACCGAGTGAGCCGCCACCGGGAATTCCGCCGGGCAATCCGCAGCCTGATATCGCACCGCCGGTGCGCGAGCCCGGCGAATCACCGCGACCCGATGAATTGCCCGGCCGTGTCCCGGAGGAGATTCCGCCGCGCGGACCGAACGGGCCGCGCACGCCCAATCCCGCAACGGACGCGAATTTGTCGCAACCTCACATGTGAGGCGATTGCAAGATGGGCCTGAATGCGCAATGAACGTCGATGTTCTGAAGTGATTTGCATGCAGAAATAAATCGAGACGCGGCTGGTTCGCCCGCCACAATCCGGCCTAACGCGTATCCGTTGATCGCAACACTGAACTTCCAAAAAACTCTACAGAACCTTCGCTAGGATCTCACCACATGACCCAATTTCGCTTCGTGCTGCTTGCCACGACGGCTCTGACCGCGCTGCCATTCGCAAGCTCCACATCGCACGCGCAAAGCGCGCCCATCGTGATCGCGCAGGCGCAGCCGCAAGGCGAAGTCGGCCCTGACGGAAAACCGAAGCAGCCATCCCGGGAGCAGCCGAAGGCGCCGCCCGCGCAACAACCGCCCGCGGCTCGCCCGGCACCGACCGCGCCGCCGCCACCGCCCGCGGCTCCCCAGCGTCCGAGCGCGCCGCCACCGACGGCTGCACCTCCGCATGCCCCGACACCACCGCCGACGCCGCCGGCGCCCGCGCGGCCGGCACCGCCACCTCCTCCGCCGCCGTCTGCGGCCCCGAAGCAACCGTCAGCGCCCCCGGCGCCGGCTCCGCAGCAGCATGCGCCGACCCCGACACCGCCGCCTCCGGCCGCGGCGCCCTCGCGCGTGGCTCCGACGCCCACGCCAACGCCGCCACCTCCACCGCCCCCAACCACGCGAGCGACACCGACTCCGCCACCTCCTCCGGCGGCCGCGCCTCCGGGACGGGTCGCGCCCTTGCCAACGCCGGCACCGGCAGCGCCAACGACCCGCGCCACGCCGACGCCTCCACCGACTGCGACGCCGGCCCCGGGCGGTACGCCGACCCCACCGCCGCCCGTGCGTACGAGCCCGACGCCCGCGCCAGGAGCGGCGCCAGGAGCGGCGCCAGCACCGACCGCAACACCCGCTCCAGGCGGAGCGACGCCGCCAACCGGCCGTCAGGGCGCAACACCGCCGGCCGGCACGCCGCCTGCGGGCGCGCCCGCTGCCGGAACTCCGCCTGCGCCGCAGGCGGGCGCGCCAGCCCGGCCCATAACTCCTCCCGCCGGCGCCGCGGCGCCAACTGTCGTGCCTGGCACGCCAGCCGCAGCGCCGCCGCCCAACAGGGCGCAATACGCGCCGCCGACGGTTGCTCCGGCGTTCCGGGCCGCGCCCGCGGTCGCAGCGCCGCTACCGCCCCCGCCGCGCCCGCCGCAGCGTGACCTGACGCCGCTTGCGATCGGTGCAGGCGTGGTGGCCGGCGCTGTCATCGGTGCGACGATCGCGGACTACCGCAACCAGCGACAGGAGGTCGTCGAAGGCGGCCGCACCATCTACACCGAGCCGGACCGCATCATCATCCGCGACCCCAGCGGTCAGGAATATGTCCGCGGCAACGATCTCTATCGCTTCCGCTATGGCGCCCGCGACATCCGAACCGAGACGGTCGGCGGCGAAACCCGCACCGTCGTGATCCGTCCTGATGGCACTGAGGTGATCACGGTGGTCGGTCCAGACGGCAGTCTGCTGCGGCGAATCCGCAGGGACCCGCGCGGACGCGAGATCGTGATCATCGACAACACCTACCGCGATCCGCGGGCGGTCGGCGGCTTCTATGTCGACGTGCCGCCGCCGGTGGTCAGCATCCCCTACGATCGCTACATCGTCGACGCCGAGGAGGCGTCCCCGCAGGTGATCTACGACACGATGCGCGCCCCGCCGGTGCAACGGATCGATCGACGCTACTCGCTCGATGAGATCCGCTACTCGCCGAACGTTCGCATGCAGATGCCGAGCATCGACGTCAACACGATCAACTTCGAGACGGGATCGTGGATCATTCCGCCCGACCAGGCGGCGCGGCTCCAGGTGATCGCCGACGGCATCAACCAGGCGATCCAGGCCAATCCGCAGGAGGTGTTCCTGATCGAGGGCCACACCGACGCGGTCGGTAACGACGTCGACAATCTGTCGCTGTCGGATCGCCGGGCGCAGGCCGCGGCCGAATTGCTGACCCAGCAGTTTGGTGTGCCCGCGGAGAACCTGACCTCGCAGGGCTACGGCAAGCAGTACCTGAAGGAGCAGACCGACGGCCCGAGCCGCATCAACCGTCGCGTCACCGTCCGCCGCATCACCCCGCTGCTCAACGGCGGCCAAGCCAACGCGGCACCACCGCCGCGGCAGTAAGAATATCGCAAAGAGAAAATGGCCGGGAGCGATCCCGGCCATTTTTGTTTCTTGCACTCTCGTGCCCCGGACGCGGCGCAGCACGAAGTGATGCGCTGCTGAGCCGAGGCCCATCTACTATCGATGCAATTGGATCGAGATTCTGGGTCCCGGCTCTGCGACGCACCGCTTCGCGCTGCATCGCGTCCGGGACACGAGCGAGGATTCTAGCCCTTGTCGCTCTCGAGCCTGAAGATCTGCGAGCCTTCGCCGCCCGACAGCAAGCCGTTCTCAGCGTAGAGCTTGAGCTTGGTGCGGGTATCGGCGATGTCGAGGTTGCGCATGGTGAGCTGGCCGGTGCGGTCGGCCGGCGTGAACGCCGCGTCCTCGACCTTCTCCATGCTGAGCCGCTCAGGCGCATAGGTCAGGTTGGGGCTTTCCGTGTTCAGGATCGAATAATCGTTGCCGCGACGCAGTTCCAGCGTCACCTCGCCGGTGACGGCGCGCGCGACCCAGCGCTGCGCGGTCTCGCGCAGCATCAGCGCCTGCGAGTCGAACCAGCGGCCCTGATAGAGCAGACGGCCCAGGCGCATGCCGCTGATGCGGTATTGCTCGATCGTGTCCTCGTTGTGGATGCCGGTGACGAGGCGCTCATAGGCGATGTGCAGGAGCGCCATGCCGGGCGCCTCGTAAATGCCGCGGCTCTTGGCCTCGATGATGCGGTTCTCGATCTGGTCGCTCATGCCGAGGCCATGGCGACCGCCGATCGCATTGGCTTCCAGGAACAGCGCGACCGGATCGGCAAAGGTCTGGCCGTTGAGCGCCGTGGGCTGGCCCTCCTGGAAACGCACCACCACCTTCTCGGCCTTGACCGCGCAGTCGTCGCGCCAGAACGGCACGCCCATGATGGGATTGACGATCTTGATGCCGCTGTCGAGGCTCTCGAGATCCTTCGCCTCGTGCGTGGCGCCGAGCAGATTGCTGTCGGTCGAGTACGCCTTCTCCGCGCTCATCTTGTACGCAAAACCCTGGGCGGTCATGAACGCCGACATTTCGGCGCGGCCACCGAGCTCGTCGATGAACTGCTGGTCGAGCCAGGGCTTGTAGATGCGCAGGCTCGGATTGGTCAGAAGGCCGTAGCGATAGAAGCGCTCGATGTCGTTACCCTTGAAGGTCGAGCCGTCGCCCCAGATGTTGACGCCGTCCTCCTTCATCGCGGCAACCAGC
>NZ_JBBIAR010000114.1:0-18840 GCF_054185165.1 Bradyrhizobium sp. UFLA05-109
GCCGGACGGTGCGTGCAAGCGACCGCCGGGACACCCCGCCCGTGGACGTTCAGATCGTCACGGCAGGTCTCCTGGCTTGCAGGTCGTTGCTTGCTTCCTGTCTTCCCGGCGCAGGTGCACCAGTGACGTTGTCCGGAAGCAGCTCGCTGCTGACAGTTGCGGGGGCAGCGCCGGAATTCCGCACCAAAGGCGCAGTTCACCGGCTTCCCTCTTAGCCACTACATCTTGCGACGCAGTAGGACCGTGACACCCACATATGGTAACATTCGAGGCAAGCTGTCAATGATCAATTAGGGCCGGCGGCGATTCGCTGTGGAATGCTGGTTTCTCAATCACGGCTGTGCCAGTCGGCGAGTTGGTCTGGACGCGAAGCCAACTGATGAATCGCATCCGGAGGATACACGAACAGAGCGAACTGCTAGTTGGCTCGGCCAAAAAACGCGTGGTCAGCATTTGGCATTCGCCCGTCCTTTGACCGACGCGGCAACTCGGCCGAGGCGACGGATCCCTTCGAGCATCGCGGCGGTGAGCGGCTCCTGATGGACCCGAGGAAACTCTTGCACAACGCAGCAGGTTTCTGCCCGCACATCCTTCTTCACGAGGTGCGACAGGCATTATGAGCGGTAGCAAATAGTTAGTGCTGCGCCAGCTCCTGCCGCGACACACTTCGATGCGGCAAGCAAAACTTTGCGGTCCGGTCAACCACCATTGCTGGTAATTGATCAAAATGACAGCAACTCGTCACCTACCGATGGATGAACGTCAGGTTGGTCAAACGCACCTGTTAAGGGTTCGGTATGCAACGCAAGCCACAACCCGCCGGTCCGGTTCAACGAACAGTTTCACCTGGGACTCTTGGTTGGGAGAGCAACAAGATGGAGGAACTTCCTGAGGGGACTAAGTTCAACCACGCTAATAGGGATGGAGTGTGGGGCGGCGCGGGGCAAAGTGGGCATTCGGGCGAGGCAATTTGGATGGCCTCAGAAAATGATTTGAACGCTGCACACGGCTATGCCGGAAGTTCAGGCCGCTACTTCGTTGTCGAGGCGGACAAATCACTCAAATTGGCGGTCATGGACGAGCCGTATGATCAGGTCGAACCAGACGAACTGGGCGCATGGGCTGCGATGGCGCAAGAGCATGGTTTGGACGGAGTGAAAACCGAGCATGAGAGCTCGTACGAGGTTGTTTTGTTTGACAGAAGTAAAATTAGATTTTTGGCTGAACGTCCTTTGGGGCTTCCTGCCGAGGAAGGCGCTGGTATCGTGCCGGAGAAGGGAGACGATCTGGGCAAGACATGGCGGGAGATGGAAGTCTCGACGTCGTCGACTGCCGAGGCTTCGAAATTGCGCTCGAGGTTCGGCGGTATGTGGTCCATGTGGGACTTCGGACGTGTCGTCGGCGAGAGCTGGGACCACGGCTCCCAATCGGCACCCGACGCGCTGATCGGCGCATTGAACAGGCTCGGCGAACTGCCGAAGCCTTTTCAGCCGACAAATTTGTACATCCGCGGCTGGCCTTACACGGCGCATTTCGGCGGCGGAGGACGGGAGGCCACCCCGAACAATTCGATGGGCCTCGTCATAACTCTGGTTCTTCGACTTGAAGGCGGCTGAACATCGCACTCCTTTAAACTTGCTGAAGATGTGGCAGAGGAACGTTCAGGTTGGAACGACAGTTACGACCGCGGGCGCCGCAAGGAGCAAGACATCGAAGGAATGAATGAGTTTCTGCTAACGCATTGTCTGCTGATTGCCGACGGCTTGGACAACTGCTTGAGACCGCGCATTGGTCACGCATGGCCATGGCCGGAGACGGCAGCGTAACGACTTTTATTCGAGGCATAATCACGCGATACAAACTGATCGTCGTGCCGGTATTGGTCTGAGTAAGCCAGCCAGTCGTCGCTTCGCGCCAATGCTGATCGTAGCCGACCGCCAGGGTTGATCCGTATCGGTTGGTCCAATGAAGCCTCGACTTCATGACTCGGCGGAAGCCATTAAGGAATCTTGTTGGATGTCGATCGCCCGCGAAACGGCCACGTTCTTGCGTGCCGAAACACATTGTACCCGCGCTTTTTTCTGGGGTGCTGGGTTCGCGACATTTGCGTGGGAGACTGACGTTGGCCCAACTATTCGTCGCCCCCTTTCGAAGCAAGGTTTGCACAAGGTCTTTAGTGGCACGGCAATTGCTGGAACCGTGGATGTCGATCCTCGCCAACCTTTTGCGTTCTGATGTTCCTGCGATTTGGCAATTATTGCCGCAACAGAGAGCCAGCTGTGACAGAGCCAGCTGTGACAATGCATTCGCAATTTCAGGCGCAATGCGGCAGGTCCGTTTCGATCTGGCCGCAGTCTAACGGTTACTCCACCAGCTCGGTCATCTGATGGGAAGTTAGGAGGGGAGGAGAAATGAGTACAGGGGCCCGAGGCTCTCGGCGGGAATGGCGTGGCAGTCCTCAGATACGACCTCGTTCCCGCTGTATGACGGACCGAAGCGAACGAGGTTGGAGGGAATCCGACCAGCCTCGAACGCGATCCAACACGAGCCCTCGGAGAGGAAATGATGATCAAGTATGCAGTCGTCGGCGCAGGCTCGATTTCGCAACAAGCCTTCTTGCCAGGGGTCAAACAGTCCACAAACTCGAAGGTTATCGCAATCGTAACCGGTCATCGAGACAAAGCCGCGCGACTGGCGGATTTCCATGGTATTGGTCAGGTCGTCCATTATGACGGATATGATGCTCTTTTGAGAGGCTCCGACGTCGACGCGGTGTATATTGCTCTACCCAACCATTTGCATGCCGACTACGCTGTTCGGGCGGCCCGCGCCGGCAAGCACATTTTGGTCGAGAAGCCGCTGGCTACCAACGAACATGATGCCCTCGCTATGATCGCCGCCGCGCGCGAGGCGGGCGTGCTTCTGATGACCGCCTACAGGCTCCACAACGAACCGGGAACCGTCGCGGTCCTCGAACATGTCCGCAACAACGCGATCGGCCGACCGCTCATCTTTCAATCGGTTTTCAGTTTCCAGACGGCGGCAGGGAACCACAGACTCAAAGCTGCGAGTTGGGGTGGACCGCTCCAGGACGTCGGGGTCTACTGCGTCAACGCGGCTCGTCATATCTTTGCAGAAGAGCCGATCGAGGCTGTGGCGATGGCGCACGGCCCGAACGAGGACCCGCGGTTTGGCGAGGTCGAAGCGTCGGTCGCAGCGTTACTGCGTTTTCCTTCAGGCGGTTTGGCCCAATTCGTCGCCAGCTTCGGGGCAGCCACCGTCGACGCTTATCGGGTCGTCGGAACGTCGGGCGATATCGAGCTCGACCCCGGCTTTAGGTTCGAGACGGCAACAAAATTGCGACTGCGCTGCGACGGCGAGGTCGGCGAAACACAGTTTCCGCACATCGACCATTTTGCCGCGCAGGTGCAGTACTTTTCAGATTGCATCAAATCTGGAACACCGCCCGAGGCTGATGGCGAGGAAGGTTTGGCGGACCTGCGCGCACTGCTCGCAATCGAGGCGGCCGTCCTGACCGGACAACCGCAAACGATCACATCCCCTGCACGTGCCCGCCATCCAACGCCTGACATGGTACGATTTGTACCTGCAACCGATCGACGACTGGTCCTCTGACGAGACTGCTGCCAGCATCGTCAACGCGGGCGAGACGGGTTCGACCTGCATAGATCCAGCCGCGCCGAACCTCCGCGCCGCGATGGAGGCCGATCTGTCCGGCCTCGGACCCGCCTGTTTGCTGCCTGAGCTCGAAGTATGGTGGCGCTGCGATCATGTTTTCGTCCTCCGCTGTAAGCCGGTAGTCACAAGCACTTGGTTTCGGTCCGTCGCGCGAGACCGGGGCGTGGACTGTTCCGGAAGTCACCACCAACCAACGACTGCCGCGCGAAAGGAGCAAGTACAAATTTTTGCCCGTCTTGCACTGCATATAGCAATGACTACTTCGACGACTTTTGCCCTACTTAACCTCCTGATTTTCATCTTCAGCGAAGTTCGCATGCGGCAGACCACGGTCGCTGTTCTGAACACGACAGGAGTTGTGCGTCCGTCAGAAACAGGACACGGGCTAGTCGTGTCGTGTCCCGTGTGAAAGTCTTCGTTTCCCATGATCATCCGGCCAGCCGTTGGAATGGAGATTGCTGTACTCGATCATAGTGCGGGCATGATGCAGGGTCCCTCCCCGATCGTGATCACGCGTCGCCTTATCGTCGAAGATCGCTGGTTTCGCTATGACTACTTGGATACGATCGAAGAGCTCACGTTCCTCCGAGAACCGCTGCCGGTTGCGTTTCGTGCACTGGTCCATCCTTCAAGAACAAATTCACGTGCAGTCTTTCTTCGCCCCGAGCGCATTCGGACAAGCGTTTCGCAAACATCAGTCCCTTATGCTCTGAGCCGCTTTGGCGTATTCAGCAAAGAAAACTCGTGACGTTAGCGTCGAACCTTGTGAACTGACTCTTCAAGGAATTCGCACTTGGCGTGTCGCACAACGATGCCCCTGCTCGAAAGGACGGCTGCCGTACCGCGTCAATTCACCGCGCGTTGGCAACTGGTCAATTCGCAACTCTGTCACGCCGGATAAATAAGACTGCGGAGTGGGAATTTAGCGGGGCGCTCTCATGCCCATTCTGATCAAGCCCCGTACGCTGGGTCTACTGACCAAATGCGAGCGCCGTCCTCGCGGGGCAAGCCTCATCGTTTCCGTCTTCGCGATGTTCGATCTCGCAAACCCGGGCGCTGATCGTCTGGAAGGCGAGCAGGAACTTTGGATCATGAGCGCGAAAGAGCTTCCACCCGGCAGCCCGCTTGATATCGGCATGCCTAAGCCGAAAGCCGAAGTGCTCATCGGTGGACATGCGGCAGCACCCGAGGGACGGCGAACCCAGCGCATGATGTTGGGGTGGTCGCTCGGACCGATGCAGAAGCGCCTGTTGGTGACGGGCGATCGCTATTGGCAGATGACGACTTCCGGCTGGAGACCAACAGCTGCCAAACCTTTCCACCAGATGCCGCTAACACGTCAGCGCACATTCGGGGGGGCCGGACATCCGACGAACCCAACCGGCACTGGCCACGAGGCCCTTCGCCGTAGCATGGCGGGCGAAGTGGTGGCGCTACCCAACCTGGAACATCCCGACTACGCGGTTCAGTTTATCGAGACCGCGGGGCGCCCCGCAGCGTTCGGACCAATGGCCCTCGATGACAAGGAGCGCCTGCGATACGCCGGAACTTACGACACCGAGTGGCTGAAATCGGCCGCTCCGGCGTTGGCGCTTGATGTCGATCCGCGGCTCTTTCTGTTCGCACCGCCGGACCAGCGCCTGGGCGGCTTTCTTTGCGGCGGAGAACCCTACGCGCTGAAAAACTTCTCCTCGGAAGCTCCGTTGATCGAAGGCGTCCTCCCCACCTTTCGCGTGCGATGCTTCATCGGTTGGAGCGCTCCAGAACGTGCCGTCAGCGAACTGCAGACGCGCATCGACACGCTGTGGCTGTTCGCTGGTGCTCGCCGCGGCATCATGATCCACCGCGCCGCGACCGCCGTGCAGGAAATCGACGGCAGCGACGTTGCCGACATTATGGTCGCCTACGAACGGGCGAGCGATCCCGCGCGGTCGATAGATCATTATCTGAACGTCAGGCGGCTGCGCCTCGACCCCAAAACCGCCGCGCGCTACGCCTTTTCGGAACATCAACTCACGCCCGAGCTTCCATCTGCCGAGCGCGAGCGCCGCGCAGCACGGCGAGCAGAATTGGCCAGACAGCGTGCAGCGCGCCAGCAGGCCTCCAGGCGCTGGGCGCTCGATCAGGAACTCGCACGCATCGATCTTCCACCTGCGCTGCGCCCTGCAATCGAGACACCGCCCATCGAACCGTCAACTATTCCCGAATTGTTGCCGGAGGAACTCGAGAGTGGCGAAATCGACTTGGCCGAGATTCTCGATGCCGTGGAGGCGGTCCAGGCCAAGGCCCTGTCCGATGTTGATAAGCTCGCTGCTCAGTGCGAGCCAATACGCGACGCGTATGACAGGATTTCCAGCGGCGATGCCGTGTCGGCCGATATCGACGCCTTACTTGCCGCGATCGGCAGCATGGGCGGCGCACAGGCGATTGATGCAAGCTTTGAGCAAATCCCGTCACTGCCTGCCCTGCCGCCGGGGGTTGATCCGACCCTTATGGACGAGCTCGAAGCCAAGCTCGCACGGGCAAAGGACTGGCGTGAAGAGATTATTGGCGCAGCAACACGGTCCGTCGACGAGCGGAAGCAATTCGCACTTGCGCATGCTCGCTTCTTTGGCCTGCCGGCTGGCAGACCACTTGAGTCGGTCCGAACCGCGTTGTTGGACGAAGCTTTTTCACCGTCCGACATCCCTACAATTGCGTTCCCGGAGGAAGCCCGGCGCGTCAAGTCCCAGCCGCTGCGGCAACCGACTATTAATGAGATAACGACGCAGTTCGAAAACAACGGTGCACCCGCTGAAGCCATGCAGCGTCTGCGCACGGCCTTCACCGATGCCGAAGCGGCGCTCAGAGACGCGCTGCCCTCGTTGGCCAGCGATGGTCGCGCGCCGTTCGAGGCCTTGGTCGGGACCGATCAGCCGCCGCCCGCCGATACGGCCGAAGCGGCGCTGGATGAGGCCGTCAAGGCAAGTAAGGAGGCGGTGACCGTCCCGCAGACCGAGATCGATCGCGCGGAAGGTCAGCTCGCGCCCGCCATGGCCGCGGTAAGGCTAGCCTCACCCAAGCCGCTCGAACCTCAATCGGCGCTAGCTCCAGCCGTGGCACGCGCTCTGGGCGAGGTCGTGGAGGACGAATACAGCCGCGGCCGCTCACTCGCAGGCCGCGATCTTGCCGGCGCCGACCTCTCGGGCAGGCAATTGGCCAGAGCGGATTTCTCCGGCGCCTTTCTCGAACGCGCCAAGCTGAGCGGGACTAATCTTGCCGGCGCAAAACTTCTGAAGGCCACGCTCGCCGGCGCGGTGCTCGTCAACGCTGATGTCAGCGCGGGCGACCTCACTGACGCCAATCTTGGTGAAGCCGACTGCCGCGGGGCGCGTTTCGCAGGCGGCCGGCTTGTACGTACTCAAGTTCTCGGAGCGCGAATGGTGGGCGTGTCCTTCGACCAGGCCCATCTCGCCGATCTGCAAATGTTGCAAGTGCCAATGATCGGGGCAACATTCCGCTCTGCGCAGGTACATCAATGCGGCTTCATTCGAGCCGCCCTGAATAACAGCGTATGGCAGGGCGCCACCCTCCAGCGAACACAATTCTTGGACTTGCCGCTGTCTGATGCGGACTTTTCCGGCGCTCGCCTCGAGCAAACCTGCTTCCTCAAAGTGGCGGCGCCGCAATGCGATTTCAGTGCCTCCAAATTCGACCAGGTCAGCTTCATCGGTGAAATCGATCTTCGTGATGGCCGCTTCGACCAAACCAGCGCGGAGGCGCTTTCCTTTCAGGACGCCGATCTGACCGGCACCGACTTCAGCATGGCGCGGCTTGACGGTGTGTATTTCGGAAAGTCAACTCTGTTGCGCGCGACCTTCCGAATGACTTCGCTGAAAGGTGCGGTCTTCACCGGCAACGATCTGAGCGGCTGCGACTTCTATGCTGCCAACCTGCTCGAGGCACACCTCAATGAGGCGGATTTGGCCGGCGCCAGTTTGCGCGATGCAAATCTCTACGGTGCCGACCTGATGGATTCAACGTTGGTCGCCGCCGATTTGACCAACGCCAATATCGACCGTACCGTCCTTATGGTCCCTCGTCATGTCAATTGATCTGCTGTTGCAATCAATCGTCCACCGCGTCCCGGTACGGCAAGTCAATCTCGATGGCGAGACGCTGTCCGGGCTATTCCTGAACGAGGGCGTGGTGCTGAGCTCGTCCTTTCGCAACAGCAACTTCAGCCGCACCTCCATGAAAGGCATGACGTTTCAGGACTGCGACTTCAGCGGCGCTTTGCTCGCCGACGCTTGCCTCGACAAATGCACGTTTGTCAGTTGCCGCGCAAGCGAGTCCAACTGGCGAGGGGCTAATCTCGGCCAATCGACGTTGATGTCATCAGATCTCAACCGTAGCGATTTCAGCCAGACGCGGCTCACTCAGACGACAATGATGCGCTGTGTCTTGGCCTGCGCCGTCCTGCGTGACGCCAACCTGTTACAAAGCGCCATCATGGACTGCGACCTCGCAAATCTCGCGCTCGACGGCGCCACACTCTCCAATGCCGCCATTACGCAGGCCGATTTGCGGAGCGCTAGCCTTTCAGGCATGCGATGCGACACCATCCTGTTGGCGGAATGCGATCTGTCCGAGCGAGACCTCAGAGGTTTGACCCTGACGCGCGCGAACTTGAGCGGTGCAAGGCTGAACGGCGTCGACTTATCAGGTGTAGACCTCTCTGGCTCGATTCTGTCAGGTGCCAGCCTCGTGCGTGCCGACCTCTCCCGCGCCACCGCCTCGAATACGCTGTTCGACAAGGCCGATTTGCGAGCGGCCAACCTGCGAAGCGCCAATTTGGCGCAATGCATCTTTCAGGAGGCGCGCCTCGACAGCTGCGATCTCTCGAGCACAACACTGGAGATGGCCGTATTTACGCGTGCGTCCGCCAAGTCTACCTCGTTTCGCGGTGCGGAGATGCCCTATGCGCGGATGCACCATGCTAATGTCGATGGCAGCGACTTCTCCGGCACACGCTTTCTACGCACAGATTTTCATTGCACATCGACGAACGGCAGCCTGTTCGTGGGCACGCGTGGCAGCACCCTGCCGACGGTGCCTGAACGCGCTATTGCCGAACTCTACGATGCCAGCTACGTGGCCCCATTCAATGGAGAGTTCTGAGTCATGTCCTTTGTCAATGCCACCGGCCCGATGTCGGCGCAGGATCTCGGCTTTCCCGACGTATGCAACACACCGGTCGGTCCCGCCGTCGTCCCCACCCCTTATCCGAATATCAGCTTGAACACGACAGGTGTTCCGAGCCAATCTCGTTGCCTGCTCATGAGTATGCCGGCGCACAACATGAAGACGGTGCGCACAATTTCGAGCGGTGACAACGCGGGCGTTGCCCTCGGTGTCATATCCGGTACGGTCATGGGTCCAGGTCGCGCTACGAAAGGATCGACCAATTTGTTTATCGGCGGCCCGCCGGCCACCAAGATGACGATGCCAACCAAGCAGAACGGTTCCAGCCCGAACACATTCGGACTGTCGATATCACCGTCTCAAATACGATTGATGGCGCTACGTTAAAGCACCCAACCGAATGACTGAGGGGCCGATTATGTCGAATGCCTATGCCCGATTCTTCGTCCCGGAAGCACCAAACTCTCCGCTGACGAACTCGAGCTATCTGCGCCTCGGCGCTTATTCTGTCGGCGAGGAGAAGATTGTCACCGACCTCACCACAACGAGCGACAACACTTCGACCAGGCATGAAAGCGACCACGCTGGCATACTTGCCTTCACCAAGAAGGACTTCCAGGTGACCGCTGAGGGCGCTGCGCTGATGACAATTGGCCGTGGCCACACCACCGAGGTCAGGAACGGCGACGCCAAATATACGGTCCTAAAAGGCACTTATGAAATCTCGGCGCAGAGCGACGTATCGATCAGCGCCGGTGCCGACGGCGGAGCGGGTAACATCAGCATGACCGCCTCGCATTACGAGCAGACCACCAAAGGCAACTTGTCAGAGACCACCCACGGCAAATCGAAGCGGACCACGAACGGCGCGGCTATGGAAATCTACAACGGTGCCAAAGTAACCTGCGTGGAGGGCGTAAGCGTTACCACAGTTGCGGGCCTTGATGTAGCTGCGTTCCTCGGCGGGATGATTACCGTCAAACTTGGCTACAACCTCTCGATCAGCCTTGGCGGCAACCACTCGCTCCGGTTTCGTTATGCAAATACCATCACGGTCGGGAACGAGTTCAATCACGTGACGGGAGTTATGACCAGGATCATCGGCGGATACAACGTGCAGGCTGCTGATTCTGACGTCCGTTATGTCAAGAAGACTTATCTCAAAGTTGTGGATGATGCGGACGTGAAAAGGGTCAGGCTCGATGGCACATGGTGCGAAACGAGCGTCCAAGTCGCGGACGCACAAGTTCAAGCTGGCCAAATGAGCACCGATCAGCGCGAGGTTGTCACGATAGTGCGCGAGGCTGAGAACGCGACTGGTCAGTATAAGGCCCAAAACTGGAAAACGCTGCTGTACCTGTAGCGTTCATGGATGAAGAAATGCTAATGGCGTTCCGCAACACAAACATTGAGGTCGTAGCGACGGCCGAGCGGCGCCTGCTTGCCAATGGGCACCACACTGCCCGTGTCGTGACAGTCGATGAAGATGGAGCAATGTCGGAGGTCGAAGTCGCCGGCGCTCGTCATACGGCGGCGGTCGCTTTCGGCTGTCTGGTGCGACCGATTCCGCATGACCTCGTGCTGCTCTTCAGCGATGCGGGACAAATCTTCGTTCTGGCAGTACTCGAGCGGGGAACGTCAAGTTGCGGGACCGTCGCTTTGCCATCTGGCGGCAACATGTCGATCGAGGGCGACACCATCGCTATCACCGGGCACCAGCGAATGTCCCTGCGCGCCGACACTATCGATCTGCAGACTAAGCTGTTTGCCGTGCTCGCGGACAAGGCGACCTGGATTGGCAGGCTTTATTCTTTGATCGCGGACCGTTTCCGCAGCGCGACGCGCATCCAGGAAGCCAGCACCGATTTACTTACGGTAAGAGCAGTCGAACGTATCGCCGTCATCGACCGTATCGACTCGCTGCAGACCGAAACCCAGGCCATTAAGGTGACCGGCATTGCCTCCGAGACGGCGCACAGCAAGGTCATCGCCGTGACCGAGGATCTCCGCCTCGACGGCAAACGTGTGACGGTCGCATAACGAGCATGCTGACTGGCTTTCCGGCTCCGACCTGCCAAGACCGTCTTAGAACGGCGCAGGAGTTCATTGCCGCCAATCGCCTCGATGAGGCGGAGGCCCTGCTGAACGATGGCAGTGTCCTAGCCAACAATCCGGATATGCTCAATGCAAGCGCGACACTGGCGCTCGCGCGGCGGCGAACCGAATATGCATTCGAGATGCTGGCGGATGCAGCGACCCTCTATCCTGACCATGCTGGTCTCGTTACTAATCTTGGCATCACCCACGAATTGCTCGGCCGCTTTGACGAGGCGGTGATCTGTCTCGAACGCGCGACGGCACTCGTCCCACAGAAAGAAGACATCAAGCTCGCGCTCGCTCATGCTCTGCTGTGCCGCGGCGACATTGTGCAAGCCCGGGCGATCACGGAGGCTGCTCTACAACACGAGCCTGCAAATGCGCGCGCTTTCCTCCAACTTGGAGTCATTGATCTCGCCTTGCGAGACCACGCGTCGGCCGAGGCCGCCTTGTTTCATGCCCTGGAGCTAGCGCCGGACGATCCAGATACACTGCGCAACTTGTCGGTGCTCTTGCTTGAACGCAATCGCTTCGAGGAAGCGTTAAGCCTTGCGGAACGCGCGCATTTGCGCGCCCCGCTCGATACGGCCGTGCTTGTGCATCTGGCTCATTGCCGCGCTGCGGCCGGACTCTGGCCGCAAGCGGAGGTCGCTTGCAGGAAATTGCTTGCCTATGCGCCGAGCCATCTTGGCGCGCACGAAATCCTGGCCCGTGTGACGATCGCTAGCGGTGAGGTGGATCGGGGCATTACGGAGCTCACGCGGTTCGTACGCTCCCGCAAATCAGATCTTTCTGCCGCGCTTGCTCTGGCGCGCACCTTGCAGTTTGTCGGCCGGTTTAATGAGGCCCTCACGCTTGCCAGCCACGTCGCGCACATGCGCCCCGACGATGAAACGGCAATGTGCCTGAAGACGACCCTTGAACTGACGCTTGGTCGCTTCCCGACACCTGAGCCGGTCGCCTTGGCCCTTGTGACGCAGGTTCTCGTGCCGGCGACGACCGGCCCGCTCGAGTTCGTGGCGCTCATTCGTCTTTTGAGTCGGCTGTCGAGCCAGCAAGTTGTGCGCGTAGTCGCGGAGTCACACTACCAGACAGTTCTCGCCAACCTAGCTGAGCAGGTCATTTCAGACGAGCCAAAGTCTGGGCTCTCCGCCACCCCGCTGCAATCGCTATTGCGCATACTGGAGATCGACGCCCGCAACATTGCCGATGGCATCCCTTATTTGCGACCGGAGTCGGAGCTATTTGCCAAATGGCGAGACGCTCTGGCCGGATTTGCAAGACCCTTGGTCGGCATCGTGTGGGACGGCGGTGTTCTCGGGCTATCCATGGAACAGATCGCCGCTACGCTCCCCGCCTCCGTCACGCCGGTCAGTTTGACAACCGGCGCGCAACGGCACGACATGAGGCGATGGGGCCGCCCTATCGATGCCGGTGCACACATCGACAGCCCGGCGGAACTGATCGCAGCGATCGCCAATCTCGACGCGGTGGTTGGGCCCGACAGCTTCGCGATCCATATAGCGGGGGCGCTCGGGGTGCCCGGCGCCGTCTTCGTGCCAAACGGCTACCCTTGGTACTGGGCGCAGAGCAACGGAAAGCCGCTCTGGTACCCATCGTTCGAAGTCATTGTGCAAGAAGGGCTTGGAAATTGGTCCGGGGCGATTGACGAAGGTCGGCGCCGGCTCGCCGCGCTACTGCACGCGCCCGCGATCGATTGAACGGCTTGCGCCGCCCAGAACATAACCGGAGATCACCATTTGCGTGTTGTAGACAGCAATCCGCAATATCCTTGAATCCCCCACGGCAACGGTCACTAGCTCATGTCGTATGGGCAGTTGCTCAGTACTACTACGAGCGCATAGGGAGGCGCGATCGAATTGGTCGAATGGCAGATGAATGGTCCAAGAAAGAGCCCTGCCCAAGGGGGCAGGGGCTCTCAAGTTCTAAAGATGAAGACGATCGCTACTTGGCAATCACCGGCTTGGCAACCACCGGCCCGCCGAACGTGTAATTGAGCCGCGCGGTCACGAGATCGACATCCTGATGGATGCGATCGCTCCCGGAACCAGCGGACGTGGTAAAGCTCAAGTTACCGTCCTGCATGAACAAGTGGTCGTACTCGACGGCGACCGACCAGTTCGGCGCGAACTTAAATTCCACGCCCGCGCCCACTGCACCGCCCCAGCTAACATTGCCAGCGCTTGCCAATGGCGCGCCGGTAAGACTGGAGCTCACCTCGTAGCTGTTGCTCGTTAGCGCAAGACCGCCCTTGGCATAAACCAGCACATCATTGTCGAAGGCGTAGCCGACCTGGCCGGTAATCATACCGAACCCGTCGATCTTTGTTCGAATGGTGTCTGTTGGCAGCGCGATGCTAACATTGGAGCCGCTGAGATTAGCCCAGTTCCCTTGACCTTCGAAACCAACCACCGCATGGCCGTACTGCCGGCGGTAGCCGATCTGCCCACCTACTGTGGCGCCATTTGCATGATGGCACCCCTCCGATGCGACCCCACCAAAGTCCCAGCAATTTTGGCTCGATGCCCAGCCGGTGTTGATGCCGGCATAGAAACCGGTCCATTCGTAAACCTGGACTCCGACCGGCGGTGGCGCCTGGGTGTAGACGGGCTGAGCAGCTAGATCTGCGCCGAATGCGGGCGCTGCCGCACTAAGCGCGACGAAGCTCGCAGTCACAAGCAACAAATTCTTCATTTCGAGCTTCACTCCTTTTCAGATGCCCCTAGCCGCGCCCGTCTTACCAGCGTCGACGCGAATTGCTGTAGCTGAAGGGCAACGCTCAACTCGAAGCTTTCGCTTGAATCTGACGCTGCGTGAGGTTGTAGGCTACGCAATCGTGATCAGAGTTGTGAGATGTAAGCGTGCGTACCGGATCCGAGCGCGTGCGTGTTCGAGTATCGGCGCCTGCATGTTCTGCTCAAGCGGGAGGGCTATCAGCACAGCCGTTCCGGCCCTCGCGAAAACAGAAGGCTCGTGGTCCGTCGCTACGCAATGGAAGAGCTCGCAGAGCTGGGCGCCGCGGTCCTTTGTGCGGAGTTGGGGATTGCCGTTCAGCCGCGTGCCGACCATGCGCAGTACTTGGCGCATTGGCTGAATGCGCTCAAGGCCGACAAGCGCGCTATCTTCACCGCCGCTCCAAAGGCGGGTGAAGCGGTGGCTTCCTGTACGACAACTGACAAGCGAGAAACAGAGCAGTTATTCTTCCATAACCTAGTCTTACTGAGTCAGAGTGTCGCGGCTTTTACGGAGAAAAATCATATATTTGAGAAGACTCATCTTTTCAGCATGCGGAGAGGCTGAGATGGGTCTGGCAAAATCGGGGGACGTCGCGTCGCGGTTTTCGGCGTATGTTGAGGGTCTTACGAGCGTGATCGGGCACGCAGACCGAGCCAAACCGCTTCGCGATTACTGCACCGGACTGATGATGCCTTGCGATCGCAAGAGTGTCGAGCCGATGGCGGCGATCACGGCTCCCGAGCGGACAGCAGCGCAGCACCAGTCGTTGTTGCATTTTGTCGGTCAAGGCGACTGGTCGGACCAGCAAGTGTTGGCCAAGGTCCGTGAGTTAGTGCTGCCGAGCATCGAACGCCACGGAGAGATCGAAGCTTGGATCATCGATGATACGGGCTTTCCTAAGAAGGGGCGGCAAAGTCCATCTTTTTCAGTGTGAAGGAATAGTTTGCAGGTGCGCCCCGGAACACGCGTTTATCCATCCTCCCGGCTTGGTCCGCGTACCAGACTTCCCCAACAACAATGTCCGCACATGTTTGAGCGAGCTTGATTATTTCGAGGTATTCCTCGACCGGTACGTTTGGAAGAAATGGACGCAGTGCCAGGACACTAATAAGTCCGTTTGCTTTGAAGC
The DNA here is from genome assembly GCF_054185165.1 of Bradyrhizobium sp. UFLA05-109. Lineage (NCBI taxonomy): Bacteria > Pseudomonadati > Pseudomonadota > Alphaproteobacteria > Hyphomicrobiales > Nitrobacteraceae > Bradyrhizobium > Bradyrhizobium sp. UFLA05-109. The sequence goes on from NZ_JBBIAR010000114.1 coordinate 14,867, forward strand.
GGCCTAGTTGCGCAATGCGTTCATATGGAGACGGGATAGGACGCGGTTCAAGGTGAGGATGATGAAGCTGTGCAACACTGACGTAGCCGAAGACTCGTCGGCCTTTCGATCTGCAGGAGTCACTTATTTCCGTTAGTTCGCGCAGCTGATCGTGGTTGAGGAGGGCCCGGGTCGTAAAGAGGAGATCGACACCGAATTGGAGAAGAGAGCGAAGCAAGGTTAGTCCCTCCTCCGTTCGCGGAGGGCCAAACGAATCTGTGTCGCCACCTATGTAGATGATATCGTACGGTTCACGAACCGACTTGATCCATTGGAGGATTTCGGGGATCTCCAAGGCAGCGTATTTCAGGAAGCCGGCCTGGACATAGCAGAACGGGCACCGATAGATACAATATCGACGCTGCGTCAACGGCCCCAACGAAACCATTATCCGCCGGTCCCGCACGTCAAAAGGCCGTTCATGCGGGCGCTGTAGCATGTCGCACTCCAGTCTGGTGTTTGAGCTAAGCTCCGTCGCCGACTTCCGTCACCTGCAAGTTCTTGTAGTTGCCTAGGTAAGCCGGTCGGCCCTTCCTTAATCGCGAGCGTGGTGTCAACCCAGATAGGCAAAAACGATTCGTCCGGGTCTCTTCCCGCGGTCGTCTATGCAGGAACGCCTCGTGATGGCGCGTTCAAGGGCTGAGGCATATCAATGTGAAGAGCGCGGTGCATAAGCTCGCAGGGACGACTTTGAGATTGCCAACACCGTCGTCCCGGCAGCCGCGCGCATAGATTGGGCGAGCGCCTCGCGCGCCGCATCGCTCGGCCACAGACAGCGCCGCCATCACCATGACGGCAGGCGCCCAAGACAATGGTGTGGGGCTCACGCCGATCAACCGTTCCGCGGATCGACAGGCTCTTCCGCTACGGCCTCAACGGCAACGGCGTCTGGCACGTACAAGGCGGAAAAGCCCAAACCGCGGGGTTCACGGCCATTCAGGTCGGCTTCATGTTCGACGGAACGACGCTTTCAGTCAGCGACACCACCAATTTGTTCAATCGCGTACCGGCCTACCTGTCCGTGAACCCAGCCTGAGGGCGGCGTTCACTTCCTCAGGAGGACTGGTGGCATTTTGAGGGCGTTGATCGTAATTTCTTGAGCCGCAGGGCGACAGAGCGTTCGCTTCGCTCAAGCAGGATAGAGATTCTTTTTGACGACTCCCTTTTCGAAGCGAGATCACGAAGGCGTTCGTCGTCTTCTTTGCACCATCGACGAGACCGGTTCCTAAGCATACTTCACTCGCGGATGTTTGAGCTGCAGTCACGATGATAATCAGCGTAGAGGGGCTATCATCCGCCGTCTTTCTGCTCGACAGGTCTAGAACGAGACGAATGTCTTTGCCGGAGTTGCTTTCGGCGCCATCGCTTCGGCGGCTCACGGGGCGGGGTGTAGGTCAAGCGAAGAGCAAGCGTTCCGAGCGCGATTGCAAACTTCTCTAGAGCTATGATTAATAGACGGCGCATTCGAATTTCAACCTGTGAGTGCAATTGAATGCGCACCTCAAGCGGAAGTTCCGAGCCGCTCCCTCAGCGGGCGTTCTTGTTCACTTCGGAAAGAGTTTTCCAAGAACAGGAACGCTAATGGCAGTGTTTTCCTTCGTTACTGCTGAGAGCAGACCAAGATTTTGGCATCGCTTCCCGACGCCAAACCTCTATGCGAGACGTGCCGTCGCGCGTAAACCAGCCCAACTATGAGGCCCCCCGGACCAGACGCAGAGCGCGACGATTTCCGGTTTACGACAAAAAGCTCTGGAATCTTTGGCCCAGCGCTCGCACTCTACACTTCAAAGGCTGCCCCCGATGGACGAAGCGTCGAGCGGCTCGGTACCACGATCGCTCATGTCCATCTCAATAGCGACATTTCGGCCGAGAATCCTGGTCCGAACGCAGCCAAGATCCCGTACGATCCTGGCACCTGGGGCTCATGCCCAAGTATGTGATCTAGCACGAACAATACGGTTGCGCTGGACATGTTTCCATGACGTCGAAGAGTTTCGTAGCTTGAAAAGAAGTCCTTGGATGGCCTTCCAAGGCTCTGTTCAAAAACCTCCAATATTTTTCTACCGCCTGGATGAAAGACCAAGCTCTTCACCTGATTGAGATCAATTCTGTCCTCCGCGAGCAACGAGGCCAGCGCATCCGGCATCAGCTCGCGTACCATTGATGGTATCCGCTCCGAGACGACGATCTCAAATCCAGAGTCGCCGAAATGCCAGCCCATGAGAGAAGTCGTGTTGGGGTAAAGCAGACTGCTGCTTTTCACGATTTCCAATTTGCCTCGGCCGCTTTCAGCTGGGGCGATGAGAACCGTGGCAGCCCCATCACCGAAAAGGCTCGTAGCGACGACGTTCTTGGGAGTGAGATCGTTCGGCTGGAACGTAAGCGAAGTCAGCTCTACGGTAGCGACTAGAATACATTCGTTTGTTGCCCGACAAATCGCTCCTGCCAAACCAATTCCCGATGCTCCCCCAGCACATCCCAGGCCAAAAACTGGCGTCCGTTTCACATCTTTTCGTAAGCCCAATTTAGAGATCAGATCCACGTCGAGACTAGGGGTTGCTATCCCGGTCGAAGAAATGAATATGATCCGATCGACTTGCTCTGGCTTGATCTCGGCACGTTCGAGACAGCGAGCTGTCGCTTGACATGTGAGCTCTTTGGCCCACATCAAATATGCTTCGTTTGTCTCACTGACGCGATGCTCGCTCAGAAACCATTCGGGCTTGACGCACACGAACCGCTCATCGACGAGGGTATGATCGAAGACTGTAAGATATTTTCCTAACGCATCTGTCTTAGAGCCGAAGTGTTGTCTAGCTAGTTTCTTGGCCGCGCTCTGAGAAAGACGAAATGGCGGTAAGGCCGTCCCAACAGCCACAATTCTTGACATCAGTTCCCCCTGGGGCCGCTCAAGTCAAGCTGTCCCGGCGGAACCGGAAAGAGGACGCGACCGTTGAATGCCGCTTTCACAAGGTCCTCACCACTTCCCGGCGATCCCTGATCCTTTTGCGACGAATGAAGCACTTGGGTCACACGGCGAATGTGGGCGCGAATGGTACGCATCCATACGGAAAAAACAGTACTTCAGGACGCTCGCGGATGGACAAAACAGGTGTCGACGCCCTGACCACCACGGGCGCCTCCATCAACAGCGCTCGCCGAAGCACTGGCCAGACCGGTTTAAAAAACGTCTGCAGGGATTTTGTCATCTTTCCAAGCCAGGTTGAAATTCGGCGTTCATACCGATGGGTTGGTCACGGGTGCCACGCGCGTATCTCTCCATCAACTGCCAAGACTGGTAGTGACCAAATCGCTATGTGTTGCTAGAGGAGGTAGCGTTCCGCGTAGGCACCTAGCTCGATAGGATTATTTGGCCGGCCAGCGCTTCCGCAATCGCATGTTCTCTTTGAACATACGAAAGTACTCAATCCGCCCGAGTTCTTGTGCCGCCTGCGACTCGCCGAGCGTTTACCGGCAGGGTGGCCAGATCCTTCAGCGAACTGGCAGCAGACCGCCTGTCAACCTGAGCCCGCGAAGCCATAGGTTGCGGCAGTCGCGTTGCTCAGCGACGAGGGTGATGGATGAGATAAAGGTCGTTGCCAATCCACTGGGCCGTGTAGAGCTCGCCCCTGATGGCAAACCTAGTAGTCGGCTCGGAATCGTTCGGCACGAGTTGCCATTGGCGCAGTTCAATATAGAGACCATCGGGAATGAGTTGGTCACCGTCCTGAAAATCCAACGCAACGGCGTATCCGAAGTCTGGCAGGTCGTGCTGCGCTTCCAAACCGCCGTGCGCGGAAGACGATGCCCTAGCTGCGGACGATGCCGCTCCCACAGATCGCGGGACCGGTTCGAGGCGCTCCTGCACTGATCCGTGGTGTTCAGGCTGCGGAATCAGAATAATTTCAATACCTAGCGGATTAGTTGGTGTCACC
>NZ_JBBIAR010000115.1:0-18751 GCF_054185165.1 Bradyrhizobium sp. UFLA05-109
AACGGTGTTCTTGTGACGGCGGATATCCTCAGCCGCCTGGGCGATCTGGTCGAGGCCGAGATACAGCCGCTCGACCTCGCGGAAGAGCCGCGTCCCCTCGGCGGTCGGCACGAGGCGGCTTGCCACCCGCTCGAATAGCGTGATCTCGACGATTTCCTCCAGATCGCGGATGAGGCGGCTCACAGCGGGCTGCGTGACGTTCATCGCGTCGGCCGCAGCCGTTATGCCGCCCGTCATCATCACGGTTCTGAACGCTTCAACCTGCCGCGGCTTCAATCGCATCTGCATGTCCACCCATAACATTAAGGCATGGGCTGGTCACAGAATGCAATTTTTCTTTTCTCGCTGGACCCCTTAATGACAGATCAAAATTCATTGGGGAGTGCGCGGATTTCGGAAACCCCGGAGGAGCTCCATTGTGAAATTCCTTACAATCGCAGCCGCAATGGCTGCGTCAGTCTTTGCGACACCATTCGCGACCCATGCGAAGAACCTGACCGTCGGACTGGCGGCATCGACCACGTCCATGGATCCGCAGTTCTATGTCGTCGGCCCGAACAGCGCCATGGCGCGCAACATCTTCGATGGTCTCGTCAACCAGGACGCAAAGCAGCAGATCCAGCCCGCGCTGGCAGTTTCGTGGAAGACGATCGACGAAACGACCTGGGAGTTCAAGCTACGACCGAACGTCAAGTTTCACGACGGGAGCGACTTCACTGCAGACGATGTCGTTGCCAGCATCAAGCGCGTGCCGCTCGCTGCGAAGAACAGCCCGAGTTCCTTTGCCCCCTATGTCAAGGCGATCACTGAGGTCACCGCGGTCGATCCGCTGACGGTTCGCATCAAGACCGCCGGCCCGACGCCGCTGCTGCTCAACAACCTCAGCCGTATTGCAATCCTGCCGGCCGAGATGGAGAACGCCACGACGGAAGAGATGAACTCCGGCAAGCGCGTGATTGGCACTGGCCCCTTCAAGTTCGTCTCCTGGGTGCCGGACGATAATGTCGTGCTGGCCCGCAACGACGCGTATTGGGGCGAAAAGGCGGCCTGGGACAAGGTCACCTTCAAGGTGTTCAAGAACAGCAACGCCCGTGTCGCCGTGATGCTCTCCGGCGATGTCGACATGATCGAAAGCATCCCGACCGCGGACACGCGGAAGCTACAGGCCTCAGACCGGCTCAAGGTCGTGAGTATTGCCGGCAACCGGATCATCTACCTACACATGGACCAGGCGCGCGAGGAATCGCCATTTGCCAAGGGACAGGACGGCAAGAACCCGCTCCTGAAACCGGAGGTACGACGCGCGCTTTCGCTTTCGATCAACCGACCGGCACTCGTCGATCGCATCATGGACGGACAAGGCGTACCCGCCGGTCAGTTGGTCCCTGAGGGATATTTCGGCTATGATCCTTCCATCAAGGTCGATCCCTATGATCCGAATAAGGCGAGGGAGCTTCTTGCTAAGGCCGGCTATCCGAATGGGTTCTCGCTGACCTTTCACGCCTCCAACGACCGCTATCCGAACGATTCCAGGATCGCACAGGCCATTGGCCAGTTCTTCAGTCGCGTTGGCATCAAGACCGCGGTCGCGACCTTGCCAGGTAGCGTCTATTTCACTCGCGCTTCCAATCTGGAATTCAGCTTCATCATGGGCGGTGCTGCGGTCGAGACCGGCGAAGCCTCGGGCGTGCTCGGCCCAATCCTGGAAACCTTCGGCGAAAGGGCGGGACAAGGCAACCGCGGACGCTATTCCAATCCAGAGTTCGACAAGGCGTTGAACGCTGCTCGCTCGACACTCGACGACACCAAGCGCGAGGAACTTCTTCGCAAGGCGACCGAGATCGCCATGGGTGACCTTGGCGTCATACCGGTCTTCTATCTGGCCAACACCTGGGCGCTAAACAAGGACCTGTCATACCCTGGCCGGTCGGACGGCTACACGCTTCCTTACTACGTGACTTCGAACTGACCGGGCAAAAGATGATCCAGTATCTTTCCGTGGCTGCGTGCTTCGCGATGTCGTGCGCTTTGATCTTTTCGCATCCCACACATTGAAGGCATCCCAGAATGAAACCGATCTCGATCATCATTGACTGCGATCCCGGTATTGACGACACGATTGCGCTGCTGACCGCGTTCGTGTCACCAGAACTCGAGATCGTCGGCATCACGCCCGTCTGTGGCAACCAGCCACTGGAGCGAACGGTTCGCAACGCGTTGCTGGTCTGCGAGCTCGGTGGGCGCACCGATATTCCGGTTTATGCCGGCTGTTTTCGGCCGATGCTGCGCGATCCGATTCACGGCGAATTCCATGGCAAGACCGGACTTGGCAACACCACTTGGCCGGATCCGGTCAAGAAAGCTGAGCACATGTCCGCGGTCGATTTCCTGATCGAGGCCCTGACCAGCGCTGCGGACAGGGGTGAGCGCATCACCATCTGCTGCCTCGGGCCAACGACCAACCTCGCCGTCGCTCTGCGTATGAAGCCGCAGATTGCCGACGGCATCGAGCGCATCGTGATGATGGGTGGCGCCTATCGTGAACCCGGTAATCGCACGATGACTTCTGAATTCAACGTGCTTGCCGACCCACATGCGGCGCATGTGGTCTTTTCGAGCGGCATCCCGATCGCTGCGCTCCCGCTCGATGCAACGCACCAGGTCATATTGAAACCGGAGCATGTCGCCGAATTCTCCCGCGTCAGCGGCCGAATTTCGAAAACACTCGCCGAGATGATGGCTTTCTGGGATCGCAACGACGTGCGCCGTTATGGCTCACGCGGGGGCCCGCTGCATGATCCGCTAGTCATGGCCTACATTCTGGCGCCGCATCTGTTCGAGACGCAAAAGGCCCGCGTCTTCGTGGAATACGAGAGCCAGCTCTGCATGGGACAGACGATTGCCGACTGGTACGGTAAGAGCGGCCTGGAGCCGAACGCCGATATCGTCACCAGGGTCGACGCCGAGGGCGCAATCGCCTTCATTCTCGATCGGCTATCTCGCTACGCTGAAAAGACCGTTGCATGAGCAGCCGCAGGCTCCTCATCGATCCGAATCTGGGCGTGGACGATGCAGCACCCATCCTAATGGCTCTCGCATCACCGGAATCGTCCGAGTAACGCAGGGAGGTTGCGATTCATGAGCGGGTACCTGTTAGACCGGTCGATCCAAACCGTGCTCACGCTGCTCGTCATGTCTGTCTTGGTCTTTGCCGGCCTCTACCTCATCGGCAACCCGGTCGACATGCTGTTGAGTCCCACCGCAACGCCGGCGGAGCGCCTTCAGGTCATCCAATCCTTTGGGCTCGATAAGTCGGTATGGGAGCAATACTGGCTCTTCCTCACACGCGCATTGTCGGGAGATCTTGGTAATTCCTTCGTGTTCAACCAACCTGCGCTGACGCTTATCCTCAAGCGCATGCCGGCGACCCTGGAGCTTGCCTTCGTCGCGTTGGTCATAGCGCTGATCATTGGCATTCCGCTCGGCACCTATGCTGGTCTAAAGCCCAAGGGTCTGATCTCGAAGTCAATCATGACCTTCTCGATCCTCGGTTTCAGTCTGCCAACCTTCTGGATCGGCCTCGTGATGATCATGCTGTTCAGCGTACATCTAGGTTGGCTGCCGGCTTCTGGGCGTGGCGACACGGTGCCGGTCTTCGGTGTGCCTCTCAGCCTTTTCACACTCAACGGCCTGTCCCACCTGCTATTGCCCGCTTTCAACCTGGCGCTCTTCAAGATATCGCTGGTCATCCGCCTCACCCGGGCCGGCGTGATGGAGACGATGCAGCTCGATTTCGTACGGTTTGCCCGTGCGAAGGGACTTCCGGAAAGACGGATCGTCACCGTTCACGTCTTGAGGAATACGCTGATTCCGCTGATTACCGTGATCGGTCTCGAACTCGGCTCGCTGATCGCATTCGCCGTCGTCACCGAGACGATCTTCGCCTGGCCCGGCATGGGCAAACTTATTATCGACGCGATCGGCGTGCTCGACCGTCCTGTCATCCTCGCCTACGTGATGATCACGGTCGTGATGTTCAGCATCATCAATCTACTCGTCGACATCCTCTATTCGATCGTCGATCCCCGCGTTCGTCTTGAAGGAAACTCGCATTGAGCAAACTCGCATTGAGCAAGGATAGCCCAAACGCAGGCTCGGTGCATGCCGGCCAGGGTGGCGTCGGCGGGGCCGCCTCACGCTCACCGTTCCGCCAGACGATTTCCGCACTTCTACAAGAGAAGCCCGCGCTGGCAGGTCTCGTCATCGTAGCAATCTTCACTGTTGCCGCAATATTCGCGCCCTTCATCGCACCGCAGAACCCTTACGACCTGTCGCAACTCGACATTCTCGACGGTCGTCTGCCGCCCGGATCGCAAAGCGTGAATGGCATTCATTATCTGATCGGCACGGACGATCAGGGGCGAGACCTCTTGAGCGCCATCCTCTACGGTCTTCGCACGAGCCTGCTAGTCGGGATATCAAGCGCCGCCATCGCGCTGGTCATTGGCGCCTCGCTCGGCCTCCTCAGCGCCTATGTCGGCGGTCGCCTCGATTCTTTCCTGATGCGCATCGTCGATATTCAGCTTAGCTTCCCGGCCATTCTCATTGCACTGATCTTCCTCGCCATCCTCGGACAGGGCGTCGACAAGATCATCCTGGCGCTGGTCGTGACCCAATGGGCCTACTATGCCCGGACTGTCCGCGGTTCGGCATTGGTGGAACGCAAGCGCGCTTATGTGGACGCGGCGCGCTCCATGGCTCTCCCGGACCGGAGCATCCTCTTCCGCCACATCCTGCCGAACTGCCTGCCACCCTTGATCGTCGTCGCCACCATGCGTGTCGCATACGCGATCATGCTGGAAGCGACGCTTTCCTTCCTCGGCATCGGCTTGCCGGTCACCGAACCGTCGCTCGGGCTCCTGATCTCCAACGGCTTCGAATACCTGCTCTCGGGTGACTACTGGATCAGCTTCTTTCCGGGCCTTGCGCTTCTGCTGCTGATCGTCGGGATCAATCTGATCGGCGACGCGCTGCGCGATATCCTCAATCCTCGGCGGGAAGGCTGAGCCGTGACGAAACCGGTCCTTTCGATTTCCAATCTCAATACCGCCTTCCGCATCGGCGGCGAATGGCGCAATGTCGTGCGCGACATCAGTTTTGATATCGGCCCCAGCGAGACGGTCGCCGTCGTCGGTGAATCCGGGTCCGGCAAGAGCGTCATGGCGATGTCCATCATGCGCCTGTTGTCGCAGGACTATTCGAGAATTGCGGGCAGGATCGACTTCGAAGGACAAGATCTGCTCTCCCTGCCCCTCGCCGACATGCAGACAATCCGCGGCAACCGGATCGGCATGATCTTCCAGGAGCCGATGACCTCGCTCAACCCGGTGCTGAAGATCGGCACGCAGATCACCGAGGTTCTGGTGCAGCATCGCGGAATGTCGCAGTCCCGGGCTGAGGCCGAGGCCGTTCGCCTGCTCGAAAAAGTGCGCATTGCCTCGGCGAAGTCCCGCCTCAACGAATATCCGATGAACTTTTCGGGGGGTATGCGCCAGCGCGTGGTGATCGCAATCGCGCTTGCCTGCGCCCCGAAGCTGCTGATCGCCGACGAGCCGACCACGGCGCTCGACGTGACCATCCAGGCGCAGATTCTGGAGCTTATTAAAACGCTCCAGGAGGAAGAAGGCCTCTCAGTCCTCTTCATTACACACGACATGGGCGTGGTTGCTGAGATCTCCGATCGTACCGTAGTCATGTATCGCGGAGAGCAGGTCGAGACGGACACGACCCACAATCTCTTCGCGGGCGCCAAGCATCCCTACACCCGTGCGCTTCTGTCAGCCGTGCCACAACTCGGCTCGATGACCGGCCAAGCCCGGCCGTTACGTTTCCCTCAGGTTGATATGGCGACTGGCGAGATCCAGCCGGTCAAGCCAACGGAGGACACGGTTAGACAGGACAAACCACCGATCCTCAAGGTGGACAACCTCATCACACGCTTTCCGGTGAAACGCGGCTTCCTGCGCAAAACCATCGGTCGCATCCACGCGGTCGAAGGCGTCTCGCTCGAGCTACGGCAAGGCGAAACCCTCTCGTTAGTTGGTGAATCCGGTTGCGGCAAGTCGACGACCGGCCGATCGATCATTCGCCTGACTCCCGCGCTCTCCGGCGAAATCCGGATCGACGGCAAGGATGTCCTCAAGGCCGGTAAGGGCGACCTCGCCAGCATTCGTCGCGAAGCCCAGATGATTTTCCAGGACCCCTTCGAGAGCCTCAATCCGCGCATCCGCGTCGGTCACGCGATTGCCGAGCCGATGATAACGCACGGCCTGGCAAACGCCAGGGAAGCCAAGCAACGCGTCGGCGACCTTCTTGAACGCGTCGGCCTATTGGCGTCCATGGGTGACCGTTTTCCGCACGAGTTTTCTGGCGGACAACGCCAACGCGTCTGCATCGCTCGCGCGCTCGCCCTCGAACCCAAGCTGCTGATCGCGGACGAGTCCGTTTCGGCACTCGACGTTTCGGTGAAGGCGCAGGTGATCAACCTGATGCTGGACCTGCAGGAGAAATACGGCCTCGGCTACCTTTTCATCAGCCACGACATGGCCGTCGTAGAACGGATCAGCCACAGGGTTGCCGTGATGTATCTCGGCGAGATCGTCGAAATCGGGCCTCGCAAGGCGGTTTTCGAGAACCCGCAGCATGATTATACCAAGCGCCTGATGGCGGCTGTCCCGATCGCCGATCCGTCGCGGCGACAGACGCGTCGGCTCTCCAGCGACGAGATCAAGAGCCCCTTCCGCGCAGCCAATTACGCGCCGCCTAAGCGCGTCTATGAAGAGGTCGAGGACGGCCATTTCTTCCAGATCGTGTGAGGGACGGACGCGATGATCGTCACCTTCGGATCGATCATGTCGACTTCATTCGCTCGGGGAGATGCCGCAGCCTGGGCAGACATTGCTGGCAAACGGGTTTCGAACCGAAGCGGGTGGCTAACGGGCAAACATGACATCCGTCCCCGAGGAGTCGGTCCGGCTACAAGGCTATGGCGAGATGACACTGCGCACCGCGCTCGCCAGATTGATGGCGCTGCCGGCGCGCGCTCGCTGAATAGCACTCATGTAAACGGGATCACGGTGTTCCGCGAAACCCGACGAAACCCCTATTGCTCGCGAAATCGCGACCGTTCGTTGAGGAACGGCTGCTAGCGGCAGGGATTGGTCCCCTGTCAAACCGAGACATGGAGACAACCATGACGACACGTATGAAACTTGTGAGCGCGGCCGCACTGATGGCCACGATTTTGCCGCTCGCGACTGCAAGCCCCAGCCTCGCCGCGGGACGCGGTCCGGGCTGGTGTACCCCATCGAGTGAAAACGCCGTCGGCGCGGCCGGACCGGCGCTGAGCGGCGGCCAGTTGATGGCCGGGGTCGGCCAGTGCCGGTACCCTGGAAGCTGGCACCACACCAACGCCTACGGTTATTGGGGCCCGGGTTATGGTTATGGATACGCCGAGCCCGGCTGGGGCGCGCCGGCCTACGCGCCGGATGACTACTGACGCCTCTGCTCTTTAGGGCAAGTTACAGCGGCGCGGCCGATCTCGACCGCGCCGCATGCGTTTTGGAGAAGCACGACCGGAGAAAGCGTGATGCGCGAAGCGCGCCTGATGAAGCAAATGCAGGCGAGAGCCATGCCATCCGGACAGCCCGCCCTGCCGATTCAAATCCGCCGTGGACCGGCCTTCAAAATCCGTGCAAGAAGGTCTTGCAGGGCGGGCCGATCTTTCGGCCCAAGCCTCTGCAAAACGTCAACTTTTGGAAGAAATGGTCGGAGTGGCAGGATTCGAACCTGCGACCCCTGCGAACGTAGTGAACATCTTCTAAATTGTTGATTTTTCTCACCGCGGCCTCTGTTTCCGTCCCGTTTTGTTCACGGTCATTTCACCCAATTCGTTGCGATATCGTTGCGCGCCCCGCCGCAAGAACAGCTTTCCTTCGCTTCGATGGCATTGAGGAAGTGCGGCTTGTGCTAGAGCGCCTCGGCTTCCTCCCGTCGTCTATGCGAGAGGCCCGACAGCTTCACCTGGCGAAATTTCGCTTAGAGCCGATTTCGCGCGCGGCCTCGACGAGCGGCTCTGGCGCTGGCTGACGCTGTCGCCGGCATTGCTGCTGTTGCTGGTGCTCAGCGTGCTGCCGCTGCTCAATCGCGCATCGACCTCGCCGGACATGGCCATCGCAACAGTGAATCTCGCGCATGATGTCGAGACGAGTGTCGTTCTGATATTGCAACAGATCGCTCATTTTGACCTGCGCGTCTGCAAGTTACGAGGGAGTTCTTCGTAGCGAGGTCGCGCGGGCGCGGTCATGTGGGTCTCAATGATCCCGGGGCGGATCTCGTAGCAAGAGATGTTAGCTTCTGCGAGACGGCTCGCAAAAAGCTTGTTCATCATGGCGAGCGCCGCCTTCGTTAGGCAGTAATCGCCGCGATTCTCTCCTACGATCTCGGCGTTGACCGAGCCAATTGTTACAATGCTACGCGCGCTTTGCGCAGGTCGGGTCGAAAGCATCTGCCTTGCAACTGCCTGCGTTAAGAAGAAGGTGCCCCTCAAGTTGAGTGCGTGACAACGATCCAAGCTTTCTGGAGTCAGATCCAAGAGATCGCCGCGTTTGTCCGCCGAGAATCTGCACACCGTCCGGTCACCATCCGATCGAGACTACTCAACGCTCAAAGCAGCGGCGTCGCCGCCTCACAGTCGCTCTGATGCCGCCGTTGCTATCGATCGCGTGAGCTTCTTCATGGCCGCAGCGCTGGCACCGGAAATCAATTTCGTGAGTCTGGGCTACCCACCTTGTCCTGATGAAGTGCGCCGCCATCGGCCAGGCCTGACAGTTCGGGCAAAAAACGAGGACACGATCAGCATCAAACAGCACTGACCATCCCTTCCGATGCAAGCCGTCTTCCAACATAGCCATGGCCTTACTTTGGAGTCCGTGAGCTTGCGGCACGCAACCACCCACTCACGTGCGCAGCGTTGTCGGCTTGGCGCGCCTTTCGCAGAAGCTCCTCTCGACGAACGCAAGGAGGCATGCCCTCAGCTTGCCTGCGCAAGTTAGCTGCCTCTTCCTCTAGTCGGTCTTCAAGTGCCGATGATTGCTCGAAAGATCGCCGGTGCATCATGGCGCTGCTCCCCGTTTGGATTGGGCGGGAGCGCAAGCGGCGTTCTCAACACCGATAAATGCCACGGGCCGAGCGGTGATCATCTGCAAACTATTGAGGGACCTAAAGGTTGCTGGCATGCTCTCTTGATTAACACTCGCTATCCGCAGGAACAAAGCGTCGATCCGATAACTTGTGCCAATCGCGACACCTCCCCGTGAGACCTTCACGCGGTGGCTTTGAATTTCCAGGACACCCGCCCCATGGCCGCGGAACGGCTGCCAGTCCACCATCAAGTTCGACATCCAATCAAGGTTGAGATTGCGTGGCTTTGGAGGTGATATATTTTGAGGCGTGCCCTCGCATCCGGAGGCCACCATGATGGATCCTCGCGAAATTGATCGCTTGGAGTATCTCGCCGTCAAATTCAGTGCGCTTACAGATCCCGGAACCCGCCAGGCGCTGGCCAGATCTGCCCAGCTTCTGAAGTTGCCGTTGCCTGACACGTTCTTGGGCCGTCCAATCTTCGAGCGGCGCCCACCGGAGCAAGAGGAAAGCGCGTTCGAATCACAACCGATGAGCGCAAACACCAAGTTTGGGTTGCCGCGACGCGCCGCGACGAAGCGGTTAGCCGGGTCCTCGACGCCATCCCAGAAGGGTGGACAGCAGCCTTGCTGAGCAACAGGCTGGAAGCTCAGGAGATAGAGGTGTTGCACCTCCAGCCTGGCGAGGTTCGCGAAATCACTTCAAAAGCAACTTAGGCCTGCCTGCGTGAACCAGCGGGCCCTTGTCGTTCACCGCCTCAGCCGGCGAGCATGTTGTCGCCAACCGGGTTCCGCTCCCGATGTGACTATTGCTGCGGCGCGAATTAACTCGCTTTTGACGTCGCTGCGGCGCATATTTGGGCTATCACCGTTCCGCATCCTGGCATTTGCCGGTGACTGCGAGTGTTGCGCTCCCGCCTATGCGTAGGGAAACCTCAACGCCCCTCGCCTGCCATTCCTCCGATCAAATTCCCGCGCCCCGTCTGTCCGAGGTGCAAGGCTTCGATGATGCTCGTCAGCATCGAAGCAGAGCGCCCAGGCGTGGACTTACACAGGTTTCAGTGCGCTCTCTGCAATGACGTACTTACGATCCGTGCCGCCTACGAAGATCCTATGCGGTCCAAGTCTCTTGGCCGCTGGCTTCAAGGCGATTTGCATCCACCGAAGGAAGGCACGCCGTGGGTGGTCCGGCGGCCTCGCTTCGATCTAGGAAAGGAAAGCGAGCTATTCGGTAGCATTGAGATGTGAGATGCCATGAGCAAAGCCCGCGCGATCCGATATCGCAGACTAGCACTCGTCTCTAGCGACAAGACCACCGCGGACCTGCTGCTTAGGCTTGCGGACGAATGCGATCGCGGGATTCTCTGCACCGCTGAATGGCGATCAGCCCGACCATATCGCACGAATGAGCAGCCACCAACGGCACGAGACGACCGGTTGCGGTTTGCGCGGGACCCGTCAAATGTCGAACGTTGAAAGGCTCCCGGCGGGACATGGAAGCTAGCAATCAGGAGCCGAGAAGAAGCACCGGTTTTCCGAATAGAGATCAAGACCGAATGGGTCCGCTGAGTGCAGCTCAAGAGCGGCACTTGCCTAGCTCCTGAAGGACATATCCGCCTGACTTTCAATCGCCAACCAGAAAAAGACCCGCCTCCGAGTCAATGGGAAGAACGGTGGGTTAAAGTATCCATGCCCAACGTACTTTGAAAATTCGTCCGAAGGCGGGGCACGAGGGCTTAAGTATTTGCACTTCCAAGATACCGGATGACAGTCCGTAAGCCCGCCATCCGACCAGTAAACCTAGCATGAGCGCTGGGGGTCCCCGTTGACGTAGGTCAATGGCGGTAGCTCCCCTTCGGGTATCCTTATCGCATGGATCTATGGCTAATCCGGAAGCACCTTGCCGAGGCGCAGCGCCATGTGGCGCAGAGCGATCGGAACATTTGCGCGCCAAGCGAGACCGAGCGGTGAATCAGCTTCAGTTGGTGGCCTCCTTTTCCACGCCCACGACGAGCAGTGGCTCGCAGCGATCCCGACCTCTTAGGAATCGATAATTTGCGCATTCCTCGGGCGATTTGTGAAACCACTTTGCCGGAAACCCGACTGAAGTAACCCGGATTTGCAAGCCAGCCCGTGGCATAAGCCGCTTCGGCGGCGTTAATCGTCACAGCCTTCCACTTCCGGGACGGGAGTGCTTGGTATGCCTCGCTCGCCATCCATCGTGCCGAAAGATTTAGACGAAGACACCTACATCGTGCTGGACGCCTCAGGGACTTGGGGAGGGCGCACCTGGTGCAACGGCGAGGATTACCGCGAAACACTGATCTGCGACCTCTTGGAGGGCCGGTATCACCCTCCCCTGCGCATCGTCTGTTTCAACTCCACCGAAGGCTGGTCGCGCGTTGTAACGACAGACATCGCCGCCGAACTGCAAAGGCGCTCGGCCGAAGGGGAAATTATCCCAGCCTTTCTGCAATATTTGTTGAAAATGCCATCCCCGGAGAGAAGAAAATTCCAGGAGCTGCTCGCCGCCCAAAAAGACCTCGCTAAGAGAACAGAGGCGATCTCTGGCTTTCGCTCGCATCTCTTCGGCCTGCATTGGGAATTGATGCCTCAACCGAGCTTGCCGAGCATTCAACTAGGTGAGTTAGGTCGATCTCAAGATCAAGCGAGGCCTGGCGTTGGAGGCTAACCCAACTCGGCCTCGCAGCCGTCCAAGCCGGCAGCCTTCAGGCGGACCATTGCATTCGAGGACCGCGGGTGTGCTCCGTCTGTGCATTGGCGCGCATCTGGTGAGGGGAACCTTGGGGACCGCGGGCAGTTGATCAGCAGTCCCCGACAACCGGAGTTTTCCCATGCGCGAGAGGCGCAGGACGGCTGGCCCAGCGTCTGCCCGCTCCACCAAGGCATCGATTGAGCCCCTGAAGACCGGTTATGCCTTAATCGTCGACGGCCATGTCAAGGCGACCTTCACCGCGAAACCGAGCGCCCTGGAAGCTGGCACAGAGCTGAAAAGCCGATTCCCTCGGCTTCAGGTCAAGATCTACGACGCCGAAAACAAGCTCAGCGAGGTTGTTGAGATCGGCCGCGCTTGACGCGCCGATCGGCGGCCGTTTGAAGTTGGCACCATCATGAGGCGAAGCACAATGGGTACCGGATGCTGGTCATTCGGGAGGACGAGCGCATACGACGTGCGAGCAGGGCTTTATCGATTGACAGGGCGGTATGACAGTGGTCACTGGTGATACGACCACAGCGTAGTGACAATTAGGTCGGTTTGTTCGAAGCCGGCGATGAATGTCAACGTCACCATCCTCGAAAACGCAATGAAGCTCCTGCGCAATTGGCTGCCATGCAGGATGTGTCGCAATTCGCAGCCCCATCGAGGAGGATTAATTGCAGGTACTTGTCCGAGACAACAATGTCGAGCAGGCACTCCGTGTTCTTAAGAAGAAGATGCAACGGGAAGGCGTCTTCCGGGAAATGAAGCAGCGGCGCTCCTATGAGAAGCCGTCGGAAAAAAAGGTCCGCGAGAAATCTGAAGCTGTTCGCAGGGCCCGCAAGCTCGCTCGGAAGCAGGCGATCCGAGAAGGATTGCTGCCCGCGCCGCCGAAAAAGAAGCCTTTTGAGCGCAAGCCGCCTTTGCCGGAGATCAAAGCAGGGGCAGAGTAGAGAGTCCCTTGCTCAGGAGAATGCCGCACGTCGAGGAACATTATGTTCTCGGATCTAACGCCATGATGGTGCGTCACTTGTGACGCAGCGAAAAAGGACGCAAATCAGGAATCAGAACACGCTCGGTCAGGGCGGCCAGAAGTTGGATCGCGACGAACGGCAGCGCCGTTAGCTAGGATCATGGGACAGGGACGACGACCGGGTCCCGGCCGGCTATGTATCTAGCCGGCCGGTTGCTGTCTTCTCTATGGCCTGAAATCGATGCCTCGTAATACGATGCCTGGCGGCGTACCCTCGAACTCCGTCGCGCGATATTTGCTCGCCGCGCATGCTTCGATGCGGTCGCGCAGGCGGTTGAATTGGGCTTCCCGCTGCTCGGGCCTAGCCTGCGGGCCGCGCTCGAGAGAGTCCATCGCAGAGGTCGAGATCGCGCAAGGAATCTCCCTGGCACCGTCATGCATCGAGAACCGGACGATCATCCGGTCGTATTCGTGGGCGATAAAGCGGCCGCTGGTCAATGTCATGGCTTACTCCTTTACGTGCGCCCTCAAACTATCGCCTACGGTCGGCCGTCCGCATCCCACTCGCCCGAGCATGGCGCTTGATGAGGACGAGGGCGTCAACGAGGACGCCCGTCAATCGCCTCAGCCCTCCCCACCGAGTCGGTCGAAATCGTCGAACAGCGCCGCCACCAGCGCGCGGTGGCGCGTGTCCTCGGCGGGCAGGCTTGCAGCATAGAGGTTCAGCAGATGGCGAGCCTTCACCGCAGCCTCCGGCCAGGACGCGGCGGGCACCGTCATCATGCGGTTTTCGAGATCGGCCTTGCGTTCGCGCAGCTCCCTGACATGGGTCTCGACCTCGGCCAACGCGCGGCGCAGGTCGGTCGCCTTCTGCGCGGCCATCCCGCGATGCTTGTCAAGATCGACGGTGCGGTCAGTCATTAGCGACACTCGCATCCATGCGTTGGGCATCCGCTAGGTTGACGGATCCGATCGACAGCCGCTCCGCTGAGCCGCGCACACCTTCGCGGGGTACGGTGATCATGGTGGCAACGCGGCGCCGGGCCGCGAAGGACAGGCCCTCGATCTTCTCCTCATCGGTGACGACCTCATAGGCGCCTGCGGGCAAAAGCCGTTCGCTGCCGCGGGAACGAATGCCTGAAACTTCATGGTTCCTCGCCGCGAGCGGATGGTCATGCACGCCTGCCTTTGCAAATGGGCCTCCCGACGCCAGCTATGATGACCATGCGCCCTTGGTGCGGCAATAGCCAGCACTATCCTGACCGCACCGGCTCGCGACGATGCCGCAGCGCGACCCTCGTAAACGAGGCGCTTTAACGCTCGCTATTGGTATGACGCAGGCGTAGGCTTGCCGCTATCGCCGCGTCTCTAACGGCATCGACCGGTGACCGAGGGTCACGTGTGCTCCCGCCAAAAGCTTCGCAGGAGCGTTCGATGTCGCGTTTTGGCATCTCGGAATGGGTCGTGCCGCCAGTGATCGTTCCGCTTTTTCTTCTGCCTCTCGTTGTATGTGGCGCCATCCTCAATGGCTAGCACAACGCGCGTGCCCTATCTGGTTAGTGGAACCCAGGAGTACGGCCGCGCCAATCTCCGTCGCGCTGCGCTTTGCGCGAAAGCTGCTGCGCGAAGGCTCCATGGACGTGAAAGTCTGCACGCAGCGCGGGCGGGTGGTGCAATCGAGCAAACTGGACGAACTCGCCCCCCACAGGAGACAAGCGACATGGCAAAGGGACAGCAACGCAGCAATCGCGAAGCCAAAAAGCCGAAGAAGGAGAAAGCCAAGGTCATCGCCGCGGCGCCGAGCCGCAAGGAGGTCACCTGGCAGCCGAATATCGGGCCACCAAAGAAGAAATAGGCACGGGGCTTTCCAACGCAGCCAAGACCCCTCAACGGACATCCGATCGGCAAAGGTTCTGGGGTGCCGACGCGGCGAAGTTTTGTCGGTATCTCTAATTTGCTTTCGGCCTTGGCGGTTGAGCGTTAGGCTGCGGTCCACCCTTCCGAAATAGCATTCAACACCTGAGTAACTGCTTCCTCCCGAGGGGCCGCAACCCAAAGCTGGTGCTCCAGATCATCGGTGGTCACCCGAACCAATTGAAGGTCGGTCGCATTCGCCATATCTCCTTCTGCGGGCGAGCTTCGAAGCGGTGCAGCTTATGGATATGGAAGAGTCCGGCAGGAACCAATACCGCCACACGCGCCGTTTGCTCTAGATGACTAGAGAACGAACGGCATCCTTCAAATGGCTCCGCCTTGTCTTCCAACGCGTTGCCGCTGGGGCGCTCAGAGCTCGGCTCTATTCGTCCTTCCATTTGATCGAGCAGCCTCACCTCCGGATGCCCCACGGAGATCAGTCTAGCCCGCATTGAGGGCCCCGCGGCGGATTTTTGCTCGGCATGACATTCGATAACTTGGCATTACCGATGGCGAGGTCCGCTTCGCGCCGAGAGCTGCCCTCCTCGCGATGTCGTCTTTTTGCCCCTAAGGCGACATAGCGGCCCACTCGGCGCTATCGCAAAAAACCTTTAGGCAACCGCTCAAGATCGATCGGCTGCTGCGAGACGCTCCATCCTTCAAGTCTGAGCGTGTTCCCAAGAACCCAGCGCGTCTCCTGGGATCAACGCTAGACCGTCGCCGCAATTTCGCAAATCATCCGATGATCCATCGCCCTGTGTGGATATCGAATTTCACCAAGCCTTCGCCTCGCATTTTCAATAGGAGGTCTTGGCAAGCTTCTTCATTCACGACATTGGCGCGTTTCATGACCTCGCGCACTTTGAGCGGCTTGTCGCGGAGCACACTCAGGATATTTTCTCGATCATTCAGCACGACTAGACTCCTACCGTCATCAAGCGCGCTAGATCACTGAGAATACGAAAGCTGATCTTCCGTAACGACCCGCTCGATATTCTCCGACTTGCTCCTGATGCGGTATCTAAGACGTCCATCTGCCTCGATGGGCATAAGTTGAACGATGGTGTAAATCATTGGTGAATCAGTTGCGGCACGTCCTTGTGGACGTTGGGGCTGGTGGCGAACATCTTGGTTGAGCTTATAGGCATATGACATGTGTCTACCTCCAAAAGTTACGGCCGCTCTAGCGTGGACCATGCCGTGATGCAATGCATCCACGGTTGAGGATGCGCTGGATGGTCTTTGCTTGTGGCGAAAAGTCCAGCAAAATGCTGCCGCGGCTAATCAGTTTGGTGGCGGCTGTGGTCTCCAAGACACATATGCCGAGACACACTTTTTCGGCAACGGCATCAGCAAGCTCGTGTTCACGATCTTGTCTGCGGTCGAACCACTCGACTCGTCCCTCGTCGTCCGGCCCGGAGAGGCAACATGTTCTTCGATTATATTCGGACTTGAGTGTCGTTAGGAGACTCGCCGTCGAACTCAAAGCCGCGAAGGTGCTTCGCAACCGCGTGTCGCTGACGCTGCTCGGCCGCGCCGCCAACGAGGTGACCAAATAGGTCTCTCCCGTTGCTGCGATGCATGAGTCCGAAAGTCGCCCTTCGTGACATAGCGCCGCGCGGCCTTGGTCGCTAACGGCGTATAGCGGAAGTCCGATGGATGCGCAGGAACGACAGTCCCGGTTGCGTTTGGCTCATCAGATCGGAGTTCTACCATCGCCTCTCAGGCAATAGTCGCGCGATTAGCAGCTGAACTTCCGATTATACGAACGTGCAGCGTTATACGGGAGCGAATCTCATATTGGCTTTGCAGGCCCGCCGCCCTAAAATTGACGGCGATCGCAGGATGGGCGAAATGCAGTATGTTTGCGACGCGCCGAACGGAAAGACCTGGTTCCGTATTGAGACGGAAGGTGAAGCGACGCATGAGTCACACCTGATGAGCCACACAGTCGAGAAATATTTCCGCCGGGAGCGGGAGAAGGCAGTCCAGTCCTGGCGTCCGGAGCGACCCAATGCGATCGAGCGCGACATCGGCCTCGAGGCCCATGTGCAGCGAGAGATGCCGCTTTTCCTCACGTTGCGCGACAGGGAGGGCAATGCACTGACTACAGCGATGCTACCGCCGGGTGGCAATGATCGCGGGGGGTTCCGGATCATCATCGTTGCTGCATCCAATGCCGATCCTTATCCTGAGCAAAGCGCGGCCATCGCTGCGCTGGGAGCACATTTCGGTCTCACACTCAATCGCGACCGCTGCTTCCCCTACGGCCGCCAAGGCGCCTGACGAACTAGCGTGTGATCCCTCGCCAATCCTTCGAGCAAATGATGCCAGATCGGGCTCTCCCAGTCGTATTCAAGGCGGTTCATCCAATTCGCCGCTTTCACTAAGTGTGGACCCTGTCCCACGGTTGCATAGGCAAGGCGCACGCCATCTGATGCTCGGCAATATTTGATTTCCTGCATCATCCTGACGGAATTGAAGTTCACCGAATAGACTTCGACGGGCTTGGCGATGTTCTTGAGGTTCCGAAGCCCTATCTTCTCGCAGGTAAATGCAAGTTTTTCGAGCAGGTGATCGTGCGCTTGGCGCGAAATGCAAATTCCGCCTGGTTCTATTCCCTCAAGCCGCGCGGCGATATTCACGCCATCGCCGTAAATATCGTCATCAACGATGATGATGCCGCCGAGGTTTATGCCAACACTAAATTCGATCCGCTTATCGACACTAACACTAGCGTTTCGCTCGCTCATGCCGCGCTGCAGTTCAACGGCACATCGTACCGAGTCAACTACGGACGCGAACTCGACCAACATTCCGTCTTCGGTTGTCTTGACGATACGGCCCGATGTTCTTCGATCTTCGGATCGACTAGCGCTCGCCGATGCTCCTTCAATTGAATGAGGGTGCCTTCCTCGTCCACGCTTATGAGACGGCTGTAGCCGGCCACATCCGCCGCCGGAATTGCTGCAAGCCTCCGCTCCACGATCCGTCCTCCAACATCTGTCCGTTGCCCCTCACGAACCTACCAGAACACGTCCTCCCTTTCCGGTAGGCAGAGATCGGGACAACTAGGGACGATCTGCGTTTGAGTACACAAGTAGAACACCAAAGACTGATAGCGGCAACACGCCCGCTTTTGTCGCATCCGAGCATCGCGCCGGTTCGGCGAAAAGTGGCGACCGTCTTGAAGACCTCAAATGCCCTGGGAAGCCAAATGGGATTGGGCCACGTTCAAGACGATGTCGCCAATTGGCCCATCGCGTCATTTCGCGGCGACTCAGTCTTTGGTCGCCTTCGGCGCGAAGCGGACCTTGACGGCCGTGCGGCCTTAACGAGCACCGGGCGTCGCCTGATCGGATTCACAAAATCCCGCTCAATGTGGTTTGCGACAAGGTGCGTGGTTTGCTCCCTAAATCGCGCGGGCCGTTCGCCACATGGGGTCAAGCTGAAGAACCCGGTGTCGCCCTCGAAGGATGTGCAAAGGACTCAGTCGTTCAGAGATGAGCACGCGGCAATAGCCATCCCATGATCTTCTGATACGGATCGCGATGACTGCGGACGAATGCGTTCTCGTTCTGCTGAGCGGCGGTCCTGGCGAATTCAGAAATCCCCTCCATAGACTGCCGTTTATCCTTCGGAAGCTTCGCCCATTGGCGAATGATCTTCCGGCGGGCTTCGCGTTGCTTTTCCCTTACGTCAGGCATCGGGACGCTCCTTGAAGAGGATTATTCCGGTCGACCCAGTATTGCTTGGGCTCACTGGAACTTCACGTGCAATCAAGAACTCTTTGCCCCTCTTATCAAGTACAATTTCGTTCTTCTCAAAGGCCGTATCCTGCGCCGGCCAAACCTGAACCAAAACCGATTGTCAATCGGCGTTCAAATTTGACCCCTCATCGGCGTCCAATTTTGACCCCTTCGCACGGCGGGCTTTGCTGGTAGC
>NZ_JBBIAR010000116.1:0-18069 GCF_054185165.1 Bradyrhizobium sp. UFLA05-109
CATGGAGGCGCTGTTTCTGGTCGCAGAGCGAGGCGGCCCGACGATATTCGCCCGCATCGGCATCATGCGCCTTGAACCGCGGGAGGCCGGCTCGATGTCGCGTTCGACCTCGCAGCTAGGAACACTTGGAGCGTCGTCGACACGAAGCGATTTCCGTTTGAGACGCCGCGAACGCCCATAAGATGTTGAGCTAACTGCGTTGCGCAGCAACTCGCCGTTCATGTCACAATTCCCGCATTGATTTATGTCAACAGTGGTGCACGCATCACAAGTATGAAGGGCTACAATACAACCCCCATTTGGGTGTCGCCGCGACCACCCTGCTCTGCTTTTGCGATCCGAAGCCGATTCCACGGATGCTGGCGCGCGTCTTGTCGGACAGATAACAACCTCTGTTTTTTCAGGGGAGAATAGCAGTGGCGTGGAGTAGAGTATTTAATTTTACCGAACCGTCGACGTGCTCCGCAGTCATTCGGTCTGCACAACTCGAACTGATCCCGACCGTGAGGGGACGTTTCCATGCCGAGATCACACAGATCGGTATGAACAGGCTCCTGGTTCATCGGATTCATGTGTCCCTTCCTCAGGTCAATACTGTCGCGGTCAAGCCCGGGCGTAGATCGATCGGCTTTCTTTCCGAACCCGGTTCGTCACGATTCCTGCACTGTGGCCTCGAGATTTTGCCCGGCGACATCGTAGTGAACCGGTCCGACGTCGTACATCAACGATCCGACGCTAACCTTCACTACGGAGCAATGTCTCTTCCGATTGATGATCTGGATGCTGCTGCTGAGACGATAGTCGGCCGTGAGTTTCCGAAAACGCCGCAAAAGCAAGTCGTTCGCCCACATTCTGCACTGACGGTCCGACTGTTGAAGTTGCATAAGAGCGTCGGGCAGCTTGCCCATGATAATCCGCATATCCTTGAGTTGCCGCAAGTGCTTCGGTCGTTAGAGCATGAGCTCGTTCACCTCATGGTAAGGTGCCTCACCGAAGGCGCTGCCGTCGAGCCAACCGCAGGGGGCCGTCGCCACGAGACCATCGTGGCGCGGTTTGAAGAATTCTTGGAAGCAAATCCCAGCCGGCCGCTCTATCTCGCCGAAATTTGCGCGGCGATCGGTGTTGCCGAGCGATCGCTTCGCGCCTCCTGCGAAGAGCATCTCGGCATGGGCCCAATCCGCTATCTCACCTTGCGCCGGATGCACCTCGTGCGGCGGGCGCTCCTGAGTTCAGATCCGTGGAAGGCGACCGTCACGCAGATCGTTACTGACCACGGCTTTTGGGAACTCGGGCGTTTTTCGGGTGCCTACAATCTGCTGTTCGGAGAAACACCCTCGTATACACTGCGCCGTCCCGCGGAGCCGCCGGAAGTCCATCACAATCGTCCCGCATCGCTGGCAGTCACACACTTGCGGATCGCTTGAGCCAAATGCAGGGACCCCGGAAATGCCGTAGTCGGACCGGACTGCGATCAGCCTCAATCGTCCGCCTTCCCTTGCTGCGGAACAAGCGCCGGAGCGGCGAGAGCCGCCTCATCGAGCGCCTGGGCGGGCACAGAAGCGACGTTGGGCATTCCCCATGCTGTAGAGATTCGTATTTGGCGGGACGCCCATACCAAAGTTTGCGTGAACACATGGCTGATGACCGCAGCGACGCGGCCGTCGCAATCGACCACCGGCGCTCCGGAAGCGCCGTGATCGATGACAAAGCGGTTCTCGCCTTCATAAATTTCGAGGAGCGCCATGCTGTCGAGCTTCCCACCATCTCCCAATCGAACGAACCGCCCTTCTACGAGGTGCGGGCGGCCGGCCGGATAGGCGAACGTCATGACCTGCTCTTCCGGTACGAGCGGCTTGGTCCGGATCGCAAAGCTCCGCGCGGTGGAAACGGGCCGTTGGAGTTCGATCACGGCCAGTCTTTCTCCGGCACCTCCCGCCAGGCGCTGGATGCGCGCCCCGATGAACTGGGCGCCATCTTCGTCCCTGATCTCGAGCGGCCTCCAATCCTCTGTCGAGAGCTTCATCGCCCCGGTGACGTGTTCGGCGGTGACGATCGTCGCCGGGGACAGGAACCAACCAGTGCCCCGGATGCCGACCACGTTGGGATGCGCGTCGCGTTCCGTGTCATCCCAATACCGCATGATGCTGACGGTCGAGTGTGCAAGCTGCGCGGGATCAATGCACGCTGCACTAACCGGAGTGCTTGCAAGAACAATGAAAAGAACAAGCAGCCGCCAAGCGGTACGTCGATGCATCGCAATGTCCCCCGTTCCCCAGACTGAGGGGAAGATGAACTCTGCGACGGGGCAATAGGAAAGATCGACTTATCCAGAAGGGCTCTCCGGAATCCGGGACTTTTCGCGCCTCACTGTCACGCTTTTGTCACAGACGCTCCCGCTGGGATACGACCAGGAAGAATGGATTCTGGGGCCGCTTATGCGGCTGCTCAGCGCGGGCCAATGGCGCGCAAACCGAATGTTACACCAGCGGAGCGCGCGTCATCTCAATAAACCCGGCACATGGCTGCAACTCTTGCTTTAATCTCCGACCAGTTTCGCGCCTTCTTTTTGCTTGCTTCCTTCAAATTTGTCACGGGCGTTGTGCTTGCACCTCCACTCATCTGAAGACAAACCAAACGATCCAATAATTCGTGCCGAAAATGCATAGCGAGCTTGGGGCGGCTGGATATCGTTGTTTCGGCCGGGCTGAAACCTATCCGCCCAGCACGTGTCCGATCACGTGTGAGGCTGGGCGTGTTGTCGATCACGGAAGTACCCGTGCGCGCAGCACCTAACGAGAGATCATCTGCCAGCATGCCGGAATTGCATATTCGTCACATTCCACCCACCGGACCGAGCTTCCGAACCTGCATAGCCGAAGGCGGCCAGTTGCCTGATACTGCTGCGTGCGGTGAGACCAATAATTCAACTGGTCGCAACAATTGTCCGCCGGTCCAACAGGACGGGACACATGGCAGAGACTTGCACACTCACCTTTGGCGATCCCGATAGTTACTCAGCCGGATTCGCCGATGCATTTATCAATCTCACGATAACAGGTGCCGGCGATTTCAAGGCACGGCTGACACGGCTGAAATTGAAGGATCTGGAAATCTGTCTATGTTGCGAGAACCTTCCCCGCATTGCCTATGTCTCGCTACCCCCGGAGCGAACGTTCCTATCGTTTCCAGTGGGTGCGCAGTCTCTCATATCCGACGGATTTACTTTGCGTAGCGGCGACGTGGTTTTGCACGGTCGTGGCCAACCCACGCATCAACAATCCAACGGCGCATGCCAATGGGGTTTGATGGCGCTATCGCCTGGGCTACTTGAGAGTTGCAGCAAGGCATTGACGGGTCGGACGATTGCGCCGCCGCGCACAAGCAAGATACTCCGCCCGGCGCAGGCGGAGGCATTGAGATTCCAGCGTCTTTTCGCGAAAGCCTGCCGCCTTGCGGAAAGGCGCAAACTGACTACCGAGGCCGCAAGAGCGCTGGAGCGGGAACTACTTCACGCGACGATCAATTGCCTGGCCGCCAACGAGACGGGCGACAATCCCAAGACTAGACTCCATCACGGCGCGGTGATCGTTCGTTTCGAAGAAGCGATAAGCAAACGCATCGACCAAAAGCTAAGCATGTCCGCGCTTTGTACAGAGATCGGCGTGCCAGAGCGAACACTGCGCATGTGCTGCACTGAATTTTTTGGCGTAAGCCCCATGCGATATCTCTTATTGCGACGATTGAACAAGGCTCGCGCCGCGCTGCGACGTGCCGATCCTTCGACAACGAGCGTGTCGGAAGTCGCCCGAAATCATCAGTTCCTCGAGCTTGGGCGGTTCGCGGTGACGTATCGCATCACCTTCGGTGAATCACCTTCGGCCACACTGCAACAGGCTCCGCAAAGTTAAGCGCGAGCTGCCGAAATCGCATAGCGCAACCACGGCACTTCGGCGAATTTTCCAGTCGCGAGAGCGTCGACCGAAAACGCGGGGCACGATCCCGTATGGATAAGGAGCAAAGGCTCGGTCGACGGGTGGAGGTGGGCGAAGGCTGCGGCCCGGGCTTAGGCAGCCGATATCAAGGGAAGCAACC
Organism: Bradyrhizobium sp. UFLA05-109; assembly: GCF_054185165.1. NCBI lineage: Bacteria > Pseudomonadati > Pseudomonadota > Alphaproteobacteria > Hyphomicrobiales > Nitrobacteraceae > Bradyrhizobium > Bradyrhizobium sp. UFLA05-109. Next base: position 4,093 of record NZ_JBBIAR010000116.1, read on the forward strand.
ATGAGCATGTTCAGAACAATCTGGGGCGCTCTTGCCGTGTTGTGTACCACCACGACAATAGCGAGCATTCCTGCCTCCGCCCAGCAGGGACAAAAGCCCAACATCCTCTTCATCATGGGCGACGACATCGGATGGATGCAGCCGAGCATCTATCACCGCGGGTTGATGGTTGGCGAGACGCCGAACATCGATCGCATCGGAAATGAAGGCGCGATGTTCGTGGATTACGTCGCCATGCAGAGCTGCACCTCCGGTCGCAACGCGTTCTTCACCGGCATGTATCCGCTGCGCACCGGCATGATCCCGCCGCAGCTCCCGGGGAGCCCGTCCTACCTGCGGCCCGGCACGCCGGCGCTCGCCCAATTCCTGCTCGATCTCGGCTACAACACGGGTGAGTTCGGCAAGAACCACCTCGGCGACCACACCGAGGCTCTGCCGACCGCGCACGGCTTCCAGGAATACTGGGGCTACCTCTATCACCTCGATGCGATGCAGGGGGTGAGCTTTCCCGACATCAACAAGACTCCGCTCCAGCAGACCGTTGCGCCGCCGTGCAAGAACACGCCGATCCCCGGCGTGCCGGAAGTGCCTGGCGCGGTGGACGCCAAGACTACGGTCTGTTTGACGCCTCCGCGCAATATGCTGTCATGCAAATCCTCGGACGGCACTGGCAAGAACCAAATGTGCAGTGACGAAGGACCGCTGACGCTGGAGCGCTCCAAGACAGTCGACGAGGAGATCTCGACCAAGGTCATCGACTTCCTTGATCGCAATGACCCGAAGAAAACCAACAAACCCTTCTTCGTCTGGTACAACCCGGCGCGCATGCACGTCACGACCGTGTTGCCGCCGAAGTACGAGGCCATGATGGGCGAGCAGGGCGGGAAGGATTGGGGACTCCAAGAAGCTGGCATGAAGCAACTCGATGACAACATCGGGCTTGTCCTGAAGAAGCTTGACGACATGGGGCAGACCGACAATACGATCGTCGTGTTCACCACCGACAACGGCGCCGAGGCGATCACCTTCCCGGACGGCGGCGTGACACCGTTCAAAGGCCAGAAGGGCGAGGCCTGGGAAGGCGGCTACCGCGCCCCGATGGTGATCCGCTGGCCAGGGCATATCAAGCCGGGCACGGTGAAGAACCAACTGTTCGCCGCGCTGGACTGGGTGCCCACGCTCGTCGATATCGCCGGCGGCCCCAAGGGCGACGAGTTGAAGCAGCAGATCGAGGCAGGGAAGTACCCCGGTATCGTCAAGACGACCCTCGATGGCTTCGACCAGCGCGACTATCTCGAAGGCAAGTCCGAAAAGTCGGCCCGCGATCACTTCTTCTATTTCTCGGGCGCAACGCCGTCGGCGGTGCGCTACAAGAACTGGAAGATGTACTACACGATGTCGCAGCCCGGGCCGGCCGGCTGGATCATGCCGCTCGTCCCGTTCCACTTCACGCTCGTCCAGAACATCAAACGTGATCCCTTCGAGCAGGCGGTCGGCATCGACCAAAAGACGGCCCTGAGCATCGGAGGAGCGCTCGGCGGCCCGACGACTGCTTTTCTGTACGACTGGAACCTCCTGCCTATCGGCCAACAGCTTTGGCTGCAGCATCTGACAACGTACGAGAAGTACCCGCCACTGCAGGCGCCTGAAAGCTACAACCTCAGCGGAGTCCTGGAAGAGGTCAAAAAGGCCAATTCCCGTTCAGCGAGTGACTAGGTGCATGAAGCAAGGGTCATATGAACGGGCGGGCGCCCCACGGGGGCGTCCGCCCGCCACCGATGAAGTGACGAAGCTTTCCAACACGGGTGATGCGAGCTCTACTGGATCACGGAACTGGATCACGGATCGAACAGAGCTCGCAGATCAGCTGAGCCGGTCCCGAGCCGGGTTTGGAGGATTGATCATGTACAATCTGAAAAACACGGCTCTCGGGCTGCTCGCGGTACTCGCAGCTGCAACGACAATCGCTGCACCGACATCAGCACAGCAGCCGCAGAAGCCTAATATCCTCGTCATCATGGCCGACGATATCGGGTACTGGAACATCAGCGCCTACAACCGGGGACAGATGGGCTATCGCACGCCCAACATCGATCGTATCGCCAATGAGGGCGCGATCTTCACCGACTATTATGGTCAGCAATCCTGCACTGCGGGGCGCGCCGCATTCATTACTGGACAAAGCCCGCTGCGCACGGGACTTTTGAAGGTTGGCCTGCCAGCGGCAAAGGAGGGATTATCCGACAAGGATCCGACAATTGCCGAACTACTGAAGCCCCAGGGCTATTCAACCGGACAATTCGGCAAAAACCATCTCGGCGATCGCAACGAATTCCTGCCGACTGTACACGGCTTCGATGAGTTTTTCGGCAATCTCTACCATCTCAATGCCGAGGACGAACCGGAGCACACAGACTATCCGAAAAATCCAGCGTTCAGGGCACAGTTCGGTCCGCGCGGGGTCCTGAAATGTGTCGCAACCTCGACCGACGCGCCTGGTGACGATCCGCGCTTTGGTCCCTGGGGCAAACAAAAGTGCGAAGACACCGGGCCACTCACCAAGAAGCGCATGGAAACAGTCGACGAGGAGTTCCTCAAAGCCTCGACAGATTTCATCGAACGTGCCAACCGCGAGAATAAGCCGTTCTTCGTCTGGTTCAATCCGAGCCGGATGCACATCTGGACCCGCCTCAAGCCTGAGTCACAAGACAAGACAGGGCTTGGCCTCTATCCGGATGGCATGGTCGAGCACGACGGGCAGGTCGGACAGCTATTGAAGAAGCTCGATGACCTCGGCATCGCCAACAACACGATCGTGATTTACACAACCGACAACGGCGCCGAAACATTCTCCTGGCCCGACGGCGGCACAACCCCCTTTCGGGGTGAGAAGAACACCAATTGGGAAGGCGGCTATCGCGTGCCGGCGATGGTACGCTGGCCCGGACTGGTCTCTCCCCGCAGCGAGATCAACGATATCTTTTCCGCCGAGGATTGGGCAACCACGCTGGTCGCCGCAGCCGGCGAACCCGATATCAAGAACAAGCTGTTGCAGGGCTATGACGCGGCGGGCAGAAATTTCAAGGTTCACCTCGATGGATACGACCAGCGCGATCTCCTCGCCGGCAAGGGGGCGGACAAGCGCCGCGAGTTCTTCTACTGGACCGACGACGGCAACCTGGCCGGCTTGCGCTACGATCAGTGGAAGGCTGTTTTTTTGGAGCAGCGTGCCCACGGTCTCGATGTCTGGGCGGAGCCTCTGCAGCAGCTGAGGTTACCCAGATTGCTTAACCTGCGATCCGATCCTTTCGAGCGGTCGCAGCACGAATCGGGCGACTACGTGCGATGGTTCATTGAACACGCCTTCCTGCTTGTGCCGGCGCAGGCGATCGTGGCGCAACATATCGCAAGCTTCCGCGAATTCCCCCCGCGCCAGCGGCCCGGCAGCTTCTCGGTCGAGCAGGCGATGGAGAAGCTGAGGCTTCCACCATCGACGAATTAGGAGGTGGCCTTGCTCTCGCTCCTGCACTATCGCACGAACCGTCGCGTTCTGGTTTCGATCTTGACGATGTTGCCCGCCTTATCCGGACCGCTCCTGACGGTTCCGGCATCGGCGCAGACAACCCCGTCCGGAAGCCCATTGCCTTCCTGGAATGATGGCGCGGCGAAACAGGCGATCCTCAACTTCGTGCGCACCACCACTGATCAGGCCAACTCGAACTTCGTGCCGCCGGATGACCGCATTGCGGTGTTCGACCAGGACGGCACGCTCTGGGTCGAGCATCCCATGTACACGCAAGTGCTGTACTGTCTGGAGCGTGTCCCGGGGGTGGTCGAAAGGAAGCCGGAGCTGAAGGACGTCGCACCGTTCAAGACCGTTCTGTCGGGCGATCGGGAGGCGATCGCCAAGCTTTCCTTGCGGGACCTCGAGGAAATCCTGGCTGCGACGCTGACCGGCATGTCGGTCGACGAATTCAACGCCGAAGCGAAGAGGTGGATCGAAACCGCGAGGCATTCGCGCTGGAAACGCCCCTATACCGAGCTCGTTTATCAACCGATGCTCGAAGTACTCCGATTGCTGCGCGACAACGGCTACAAGACCTATATCGTGACCGGCGGCGGGCAAGACTTCGTACGCGTCTACGCCCAGCAAGTCTATGGCATCCCGCCCGAGCAGGTGGTCGGGACTGCGGGCGGAACGAAATATGGCTACGACAAGGACGGCAAACCGTTCCTGACCAAGGAGCCCAAGCTCGTCCTGAACGACGACAACGCAGGCAAGCCAGAGGGGATTCACCTCATGATTGGCCGTCGGCCCTATGCCGCGTTCGGCAACTCGACGGGTGATCGCGAAATGCTTGAGTGGACCGGTGCCGGTGCCGGCGCGCGGCTAACGATGCTGGTGCTGCATGACGATGCCGACCGCGAGTACGCCTACGGCCCGGCGCAAGGTCTGCCAGACAGCAAGGTCGGCATTTTCACTGCCGCACTCTACGAGGAGGCGAAGAAGGACGGCTGGACTGTCATCAGCATGAAGAACGACTGGAAGCGAGTGTTCCCGTTCGAGCAGTAGTGCAACCTCCGCGAGGACGTTTCGAGGGGGCTTGTTCATGTCGTTCCGAACCGCCCTCCCCCGCCCGCGGAGGAAAGGCAACGGTGTTCGTCAGCTTGTGACCGTGTCGCGCGAGAAGGTGGTCCGACGCTAAACGCCATGTTTGGCGTCTTGGATGCATTTACGGTGTTTGCCGTTCTCATCGCGGTGGCAGTGATTGGAATTGTCAGCTTGGGGCAATTGCCCGGCCGCCTCGCAGGAGCGCCGAAAGCTGCGTGCGGCGCCTTGCGAATTGGGACGGTACAGTACGAGCAAGGGGCGACAGATTTCACGACCGTTCTGACTGCCGAGCAGAATCTGTTTCAGGCGGAGAGCAATGTGGCGACAGCCTCGGCCAATGTCGCACTCGGTGCGACCGCCATCTATCGGGCGCTTGGGGGTGGATGGCAGATCCGGGAAGACAGCTATTTCGTCACCGCCGCGACGCGCGAGCAGATGCGGGCACGGACAAACTGGGGAGAACTGCTGCCGCCTGCCGGCCAGCCGCAACCGCCCGCTCCCGGTCTTCCTTCTTCCGCAGATGTTGAGCCAACCGTTCGGCCGCCGGTATGGTGAAGTTTTGGGTCCGCAGTACCCGCATTTTCTTAGACATCAGCCTGACACACCGAGATCAAGAAATCTTGCCGAACATGCATAGCTCGAACAGGGAGTTTCGGCCAACCTTCGACCCGGATGTTTAGCAGAAGCCGTCCCGAAACAAGGACTTGAGATGATGGCGCGTCGGCATTTCCTGATTGCAATCCTTTTGATCGTCGATGGCATACCTCAAGGCGGTGGACCTTTCGGACCAGTCGCATGGGCCGCTGGAAATACAGTCAAGGACATGCTGGCGGCACAGATCCGGACTCAAGGCGTTGCGTGCGAACAACCCAAGCGCGCGATACGAGACGCGAAGCGATCAAAGCCGGACTACGAGGTTTGGGTTTTGCAATGCAGCAACGCCACGTACAGGATTAGTCGCTACCCCGACATGGCAGCGAAGGTGGAGCAACTGAAATAGCGCTCCCTGCATCGCGCCGGGGCCGCGCCTAGCGAACCGCCACGAGCCGAGCACAAACTTCAAAACTCGCGCGCCGTCCAACCGCCGAAGTCACGTTAGGGTTGCCCTGCGAGTGGTCTTAAAGCGCTTTGCTCCCCACATGCTCAAGGATGAAGGGCTGTGCGATTGAACCCCAACTCGATCAACAACGCCGAGCAAAGAACCGAGATGACTGATAATCAGGATCAAATCAGCTCTCGTCACCGCTAGTCCAATGCGTCTGTTTCCGTGATGCAATCGTCGCGCGCGTCGATCAGTCTCTACCAGGCGAAACTGCATAGCGTGCTCAGCGCGCTTCCGCCAAACTTGGCGACCTCCATCAATGGAAGAGAAACAGCAAAGTTCGATAGCGCCGATCATCGCGTGTCGAGCACCGGCCTCGTGTAAATGCACGTGAACATGGCGGATCACACCGTCTCGGCTGGCGATTCCCGAAACCAAACGGAGGCATGCAATGCGCAACAGCAGATTGGCAATCTTAAGCGGTACGGCGATCGTTGCATCAATGCTGGCGCTGGCTCCAGATCCCGCAGCAGCGAGAGGAGGCTTTGGCGGAGGCGGGTTTCATGGCGGAGGCTTTGCGGGAGGAGGTTTCGGCGGCGGATTTAGGGGCGCTGGCTATGCGGGGAGCCAGCGCCATGGCTGTTGGCGGCTTTCGAGGAGGCGCTGTCGTAGCGCGACCAGGCTGGGGCCGCCCGGGTTGGGGCGGCGGCTGGGCTGGATGGCGGCCGGGCTGGCGTGGGGGCGGATGGGGCTGGCCTGTTGCAGCCGGCGTCGGTGCGGGTATCGCTGCCGGAACCTGGGACTATTCGTATACGGGTTATGACCAATGTCTATTTTGGGACGGCTACGGCTGGGTGAACAGCTGCTATCAAGGTTATGGCGACGGGTGGTGAGATGAGGATCGCTTGGCACGCGTCATATTCACCTCGGCACCGCAGGACATGGAGACTTCTGACCGGAATGCTCGGAATTGCCGAATTTGCATAGCCCGCACCAAATCCTTTGATCAATCTCCCTTTTAAAAGGGGTCGGCGTCTAGCGAGTAGGGCCAGTGGCGCGCAAGAAGGGACGAACCGGCAACAGCGACGCGCTGTCAAAGCGCGCCGCCCCATCGAGGCCAGCCGCGGACGCTCGGAACGAAGCTGTCAGCGCTCCCCCCGATCGCTCTCGGACATTGAAGCTGCGGATCGCAGTGTTTGCGTCAATTGCAGCGATCGCGATAGGTAGCCTGGGCATCTACCTCCTCCGCGAGGAAAGAGCCGGCTTGCCCGAGACACTACATCGCACGAGTGCGGCCACTGCTCCCGCCTTCGTCGGCAGCGAAGCCTGCGGCGCATGTCACAAGACTGAAGCTGCGTTGTGGGCCGGGTCCCAGCACCGGCACGCCATGCAGCACGCCAGTGCCGCCTCCGTGCTCGGCGACTTCAACGATGCGAGCTTTGACTACTACGGCGTCCATTCCCGCTTCTTCAAAACGGGGAACAAATTCTTCGTCGAAACCGACGGCGCCGACGGCAAGCTTGCGACCTTCGAGGCGAAATATACCTTCGGAATCGCCCCCCTGCAGCAATATCTGATCGAATTTCCGGATGGCCGAATACAGGCGCTTTCAATCGCCTGGGACAACCGGCCGAAGGACCAGGGCGGCCAACGCTGGTTTCATCTCTATCCAAATGAAGCGATCAAGCACGACGACGTGTTGCATTGGACCAAGCTCAATCAAAACTGGAATTTCATGTGCGCCGAGTGCCATTCGACGGGTGTGCAAAAGAACTACGACGTGGCCAACGACCGTTTCCACACCAACTGGGCGGAGATCAGCGTCGGCTGCGAGGCGTGCCACGGCAAGGGCTCACGACACGTCAACTGGGCATACAGTCAGCGGAGCTGGTGGCCATTCGGACGGGATAACGCCCCTCTGAAGGGACTTGCCGTGTTTCTCGACGAGCGGGACGGCGTGATTTGGAACCGCGATCCCAAGACCGGCAATCCGCAACGCAACCTCTCCCCTGCTGCGATACGCCGGGAAGTCGAGACCTGCGGCTTGTGTCATGCGCGACGAGCACAATTTTCCGAGGACTGGACACCTGGGCGGCCGTTGTCCGACACGCACCAGGTCTCCAATCTAGCCCGCGGCCTCTATCACGCCGACGGGCAGATGCTCGACGAAGTCTACAACTACGGCTCGTTCAAGCAGAGCAAGATGTTTGCAGCAGGCGTCACTTGCAGCGATTGCCACGAGCCGCACGCCGCCAAATTGCGCGCGTCCGACGATGGCCTGTGCTTGCAGTGCCACGCTTCAGACAGCTATGAGGTTGCATCCCATACCCACCACAGTGACGTGACACCAAAAGTCACTTGTGCGTCCTGCCATATGCCGGTCAGCACCTATATGGTGGTTGACAAGCGGCATGATCACAGCCTTCGAATTCCCAGGCCGGATCTTTCCGTGAAACTTGGCACGCCGAACGCCTGCAACAATTGTCACGTCGACAAATCCGCACAATGGGCGACCGATGCAGTCGAGCGCTGGCACGGGCCGGTCCGAAAAGGTTTCCAGAATTACGCTGAGGCTTTCCAGGCTTCTTGGGCTGATCGTAGCGACGCGGCCGCTCTGCTGGCCGTCGTTGCAGCTAGCCCCACAATGCCGGCGATCGCGCGAGCGAGCGCTCTGAGCGAACTTCGATCCCGGGTCTCGCCCGCTAATATCGAGCTTGCCCGCAAGGGCTTGGCCGATCCTGATCCGATGGTTCGGATTGGTGCCCTCGAGATGCTCGACGGCCTTCCAGGCGACCGGCTCTGGCCCCTGGTCTCACCCCTGCTCTCCGATTCAAGCCTTAGCGTTCGTATCAGAGCAGTGTCGGTGCTGGCTGCGGTGCCCGCTGCCAACCAGCCCATCTCCGATCGTGCGGCTTACGAGACGGCAACAGCCGAGTTCATCGCCGCGCAACGTTTCAACGCTGATCGACCTGAAGCTCGCTCAGCGCTCGGAAACTTCTTCGTCAGTCGCGGACTCACCACTGACGCAGAGAGCGAATATAAGAGCGCACTGCGCCTCAGCGCGCAATATGCGCCTGCGGCGATCAATCTCGCAGATTTGTACCGACGACTTGGCCGTGAGGGCGACGGAGCGAGCGTGCTGAGGATAGCCATCGTATCGTCCCCCCGGGACGCAGGACTGCACCATGCGCTCGGGCTCACCCTGACGCGACAGAAGTTACCGGATGATGCAATCGGCGAATTCCGCGACGCGACCGAGCTGGAACCTGAGCGGGCGCGCTACGCCTATGTTTATGGCGTGGCGCTGCATTCATCGGGCCGCATCAATGAGTCGATGAAGGTTCTGAAGGAAAACCTGGCCCGGCATCCCGAAGATCGCGATACCCTGTTGGCGCTGGCAACCTTCAGCCGCGACTCCGGAGATCTAGGTACCGCACTCGACTATCTCGAGCGCCTCTCCCATCTCGCGCCGAACGACCGCAACCTGGCTCGTCTAACCGACGAACTCCGCGCACGTTTGAAACAATAGCCATTGATACGTGACTATTGGCTGACTGCACTGCTGATGCCGCCAGACTTGATCCTTTAGGGCTATCATCATGGGAGGCGGCATCGTGAGTGGTGGTTCCGTTCGCTTAGGTCGGCAGCTAAACATAGGCCAGCACCACGGAGGCGGTGGCGCGCCCACCAGAATGATCCACAATTGTCGCCCGCTGATTTCGTCGGCAGTGTCACTGCACGCTTGGCAGCTGCCTTGCTCAGCCCTCATTCAACAACACTTCGCACCATGGCCTCTCGACCTTTACAACGGTCGTGCGGCGCTGTTGGAAAACCGCAGTGGGTTGTGCGCGGCAACTGTGACACCCGAGACACGGTCTCGAACAAACAGCAGGAGGCCCGCAGGCTTGCCGATTCGGCATAGACGGAGCCCCCCCGTGCCGGACTATGTTGGCGTCGTGGGCATATTTTGGGGGATTGGGGAGAATTAAGACCTAGAAGATTAGGGGGACTGACACAATGTGTGATCTTGGATCGAGGTCAGCACTGCGTCTTTTCTGCATCGGATCGTTTGCCGCTCTGCTGTCGCTTCCCACTCAAATGGCGCGCGCCGACGAAGGCGGCGTCAGCTTTTGGGTGCCCGGCCTCTATGGCAGTCTCGCGGCTGTGCCCCAGCAGGCGCCGGGGTGGTCGGCGACCACCATCTATTGGCATGACTCGGTTTCCGCCGCTGGCGACGTCGCGCGGGCCCGTGAGATCACCATCGGTAATATCCCGGCGAATGTCACGGCCACCGCGAACGCCAACGTCCATGCCAATCTGGATATTGGCTTTTTGATTGCGAACTACGCCTTCGAAACGCCGGTGTTCGGCGGTCAGGCCTCTGCCGGCTTTCTTGCAGCCTACGGCGCCAACAGCACGTCGCTGGCGGGAACCCTCACCGGAACGGTGACGGGTCCGGGCGGCACCACATTTCCTTTCTCGCGCTCCGACAGTATCAACAGCTCGATTATGGGATTTGGTGATGTGTACCCACAGTTCGCGCTGCGCTGGAATGCCGGTGTTAACAACTATATGACCTACATCACCGGGGACGTCCCGGTCGGGATGTACGATTCAGCCCGTCTTGCCAACATAGGGATCGGGCATTGGGCGGTCGACGCCGGCGGCGGCTACACCTATTTGAACCAACAGACCGGGCACGAATTTTCGGCGGTGCTCGGATTCACATACAACTTCAAAAACCCGGCCACCCAATACCAAAGCGGGGTGGACATGCACCTCGACTGGGGCGCGTCGCAATTCCTGACCAAGCAGTGGCAGGTCGGCCTGGTGGGTTATCTCTATCAGGAGATCGGCTGCGACAGCGGCTCCGGTGATCGCGTCGGCTGCTTCCGGTCGCGGGTGCAGGGCATCGGACCGCAGGTTGGTTACATCTTTCCGCTCGCAGACAAGCTGCAGGGCTATCTCAACCTGAAGGCCTACGGCGAATTCGCCAATGCCAGTCGGCCCGCGGGCTGGAACCTCTGGCTGACGTTCAATATTTCGCCTGCAGCGGCAACGCCGCCAACGGCGCCCTCAAGGCCAATGTTCACGAAATAGAAGCGTCTGCTGGGCCGTCTCTGCGGCCAGGCATATGTCGGCGCAAATTTCGGTGGCGCGTGGACCAGCGGCAACCTGGACGTTCCCGGCAACAATTTTTACGGTGGCCTCACTGAGTTTATTGCTGGCATTCAAGCGGGCTACAATTTTCAGGCCGGACACTTCTTGTTCGGCGTCGAAGGTGATTTCGACGGGGCGACGTTCGGCCATCCAGCGCTGCCAACCCCAACACTCGGCTCGAGTCCTCGAGCCAAAAAGCCAGACCTACAACATGTTTTCGTTTGCCTCGTCGAAAGCGGGGGCGATCTCGGCCGCCGTGCTGGCATTGAAAAGCATAAGCTCTCGACCTAGCGTTCGCGGAGCCGCGCAACCCTTTTCTCTGAAGGCGAGCCAGCTTCTGCAAACCGCACGTGGGTGCCACCTGAACCTTACCGGTGGTTCGCACGACAAATGATTGTCCTGGCACTGTCCCACTTTTTCGGGATGACGCGCGGTGTCCGCGTCGAAGAGATCGATTTAGCGACGATTTTACGTCCAATCGCGCGAACGGGCTCCGGTAGTTGACCATTTAATCGGAGAGTTTCATGAGAACCTTCAATCCCTCGGTGCTATTAGTACTTCTCGTTACGCAATCGGCCCCGACACAGGCTGCGGATCTGAACGGAGCCTGGACGATCGACGCCTCGGCCTGCGATCAAATCTTTACCAAAGAGAATAACACGCTTGCGTTCAAGCAAGATGCTGATCTCCACGCGGGCGGAGTGATCGTTCAGGGAAGGCAAATAACCGGCACATTTCAAAAATGTACTGTTAAATCGTTGCACGATGATGGGACTAATGTGCAGGTGACAGCGGCGTGCTCGGACGGCGTAGCGGTTTCGGACGTAACATTCGACTTGAAAATCTCGGGGGAGAATAAGTTTACACTTAGCTCCAAAGCGCCAGTGCCAGTGGAAATGCAGTACGTTCGCTGCTCGCTGTGATGTCCGCGGCGAAGGCTTGAAGAGTACGTGGATGAATGATCCGGCTATCCCAAGCCTAGGCGCAGCGGACGGTAACTAACGGTGTTTGCCTGTCTACTGCCTCGGGTGGGTTCGTAGACGTGGACTTCTGTTTTGGGTCTTCGGCTATCCCCACTAAGCGGACCTCAACGAGGGGCGTCGCCACTTCGCTGACGGGGCCCTTTGAATACGGCCGCAGTATTTGGCCGGCATCAGCCGGGCACGATGGCCAGCCGGGATCGAGGCGTGCAGCACCACTAGGCCTAGGCCTGCGGATCCATATAACTCAGCTTGGAAGTCAGACACTGTCGGAATGGCGTTGTATTGGCGCTCCGTGTGGGAACGATGGGTGGTCCCTTGCCGATCAGTGCAATTACTTGCCGTCATCCTGATATCCCGGTCACGACTTCGTTAGCGCAGTTGCGATGCTACTGGCGCATCGCAACCCAGACCGACAGATAAGCAACCACGGGTAGGCCGAAATCTTCGGAGCAAGTTCCATGCGGTGGATCGGATTTCTGCTTGTTCTCGGGTTTACTTGCCTTGGCACCGTGTCGATTGCAGAGCAGCAGCATCCGGCCTTTGTCATTATTGAGCGAACTGAGACCACTGCAAGCGAATCGATCCAGAACGAGTACGCAAAGCTCGCGCGGGAAATCTTGCCGAGGTACGGCGGGCGCTACCTGGCTCGCAGCCAGAATAATCTCCTTCTGGAGGGAGCAGGCTCCGCGCCGTGTTGTATGGCTATTCTGCAATTCCCAAGCCTGGATGCAGTTCGCAGCTGGTACGAGTCACCCGAAAACCAATCGGCCGCAAAAGTTCGACAGAGCGGCGCCAAATTTCGAATCGTTGCGATTGAAGGCCTGCCCGAGTGACAGGTTGCCACGCCAAAAGTCCGCCTTCGCTGAATACACAGCGGATGCGCGTAAGGCCGCAGGTAGCGCTCGGCCGCATGGAGAGCTCACGGCCAGACCCGGGATCAGCCCAGCCGCACGGCCGCAGATCGAGCTGACGTCGCTCGATCTCAGACCTCCGCAGAAGTGATTTGAGAGAGATCGCTGCCCTTTTTCCTTCTCTCCTTGCGGGGGACGCGGGACGGTAATTTTCTAAATGAAAACAATGGTCTTTGTTTCGTGTGTCCTCCGTTGTGTCCCGATCCTACGGGGCTCCGGGGAAGGCCACTGATGCGCCCGAACTCTAGGCCGCTGTCTGTAGCACAAGGGCCGGAAAAGCGCTTGGCTGCGCTGCGGCCTTGCCGCCGCCCTCCGCAGCGGATTCCGACTCCGGTCGCCGCCGGCATCGAGCCCGTGCAGGATGGGCGCAATCCAAGAAGATCAGCGCGCCATTCCTTTACTCGCTGAAGGCCACCGGCCCGGAGTTCGGCGCCGGAATCAAACTAGCGGTCGAGCGCGGTTGGCTCGAGCTGCACGAGAGCGGGCCTGGAGCGATGTCGTTCTAAGCCGCATCGTCTCGGCCTCGTCGGTGGTCTGCGCGGGTGTGTCCTTGAACCTTCGGCGAGCCCGCGCGCGACCACCGGAAATTCCGGAACGGCGTCAGGCCGGGATCGCGCGGCGATGGGAACCGCGCGGACAGGTTGATGCCGGGCGAGCGATCTATCAGCGCCCGCCCGGCTCTTTTTGCGAGCGCAGAGAGCCTTTAAGCGGTTGTCGCAAACGCCTTGATGTTCCCAAGGATATAGCGCGCGCAGGCGGCGTAGGTCCGCATCTTAATTGCTGGCTCGTAGGTGCTGGCAGCGTCTTGCAACTGATCGAACAGATCGCCCGGCACGATATCGGTGCAATTCCAGACCAGGCCACACGCGCGCGAGATCGAGATTTGTCGCGGCACGTAGGCGATCTCGTACTCGACCGTTGGTTCCGGCAAGCTACCGTCCTACTCAAGCCAAGCCCAGAATGCATCACATGCCGTGTCCCGGACCTGTCCGGGCGCGTGACCGAAACGGAGTTTAGGCATTTAGACCTCCTGTTGTTGGATAGGAGGCCAGAGCGCGCCCCGATCACGCCCGCGCAACTCTTGGCCCGGAGGCCCTGCCATGCCGCGCCACGTCGGGATCACCGACGGTGAGAGCAGCTAAGATCGGGTCGCCACTCTCGACACCATCGAGGATGATGGGCGGTTACGGATAGGCAGAGCCGCCGACGGCCGCGGCAAGCCGCGCCTTGCACTATAGCTGAGAGCCGCGATATTTGACTGATGTTCCT
>NZ_JBBIAR010000117.1:0-17994 GCF_054185165.1 Bradyrhizobium sp. UFLA05-109
CCTCCCTACGTTCCCGTCCAGCGGCGGCATTCTCATCTTGATTGACGCTGCACTCTCACTTTGATCGCCGCGCCGCAGTCGAGCAACAGAGCGGCCTGATGCTTCATCGAGCGCGCCATCTCTTCATCCGCCAGCAGACTGCGGTCATCAATTCAATCCGCGCCTATCTTGCCGAGTTCGGGATCGTTGCCCCCGTCGGGCGCCGGGGTGTCGATGCTGGGGGTCGTCGCCGATACAGCCGACCGCCGGCTCCCGGAGGTGGCCCACGCTGTCTTGCGGCCCTCGGCTGGCAATTGCGGGCGCTGAAGCCCAAATCCTGGAGTTCGACCGACGCACTATCGTCTGGCATCAAGCGCGACGAGCAAACGGCTGGACGCGATCCCTGGCGTCGGGCCGGCGCTGGCGACAACGCTGGTCGCGAGCGTTGCCGATGCCAAGGCCTTCCGATCGGGGCGGGATTTCTCGGCCAGGGTTAGGCTCGTGCCGAAGCAGAACTCCAGCGGGGCAAGGACAAGCTTGGCAGTATCAGCAGCTTCGCGCTCACGATCTACTGCACCCGAAGACCGACGAAGCCGCATGGGCGGCATTCAAAAATCTCTCCGAAAGGGTCGCCGCAAGCCTGCCCGAGCGAGCTTGCGGCAAGCGAATTGAAGTCTGATTCCAAGGCGCCGCCCGTATCGGCCAGCAAATGCCGAAACGTTTGCCCTGCACCTGCCGAGATCAGCCGCCAGATTGCTCCCAGCACGCAAGCCCTCGCGAAAGGCGATCCTAAAAAGTCGGTCACTCCCTCGGCTGGACACCGCGCCACTCACTTGCGTACCGTACGCGAGAATACACCTGCGGCTCGTGCCGCGGTCTGCGGAGTGTGCCCGCGCAGCACCTCAATTACTTTTCGCTCGTGTATATTGTCATTCGAGCATTCCCATGGATGTTCATTCGGCTCTATTATTTGCGCGCCAGAACCACGAGGCGCCGACTATCGGATGTAACCGCTTCGCCTTCCTGCCCATAAGCTTCAACGGTCTCGAACCCCGCGCTTCGTAACATGCGAACATATTCCGAGAACCCATACTGTCTGAAAGAGAGATGTGTTCGTCTAACGCATCCATTGCGCACGATAATCCTTTCGCAGTTGCGACGATCAGTTAGAACATCGTGATTCATTATATCGATTCTTAAATCGTCGTCACGCTGCCAAACGTAACACATGGGCGACTCGCGGCGCACCAAGGCGTAGCGATTGATGTGATCGATTAGCAGACGTCCGCCCTTTCGAAGTGAAGAAGCGGCCTCACAAAGAACTCTCTCATTGTCAGCGTCATCGAAATAGCCGAATGTCGTGTACCACAGAAAGACCGCGTCAAATCGATCGCGCCAGGGAAGTGAGCGCATGTCGCCAAGAACATACTCAGCATCTACCCCGCGTTCAGCGGCATCCAACTCGGCTTTTTTTAGCAGGATCGGCGAGATATCAAGTCCGGCGACCCGCGCTCCTTTTTCTGCCAAGCGGTTGGTAATCCGCCCATAACCGCATCCAAGTTCAAGTACTGAGCTGCCTTTTGTAAGAGAAAGAAGCTCCCAAATTGCCCTCACTTGTCGGTCACTTGTGTCTGGCGGATTGACCACATCGCCAAAATGAAAGTAATCCTCGCTGAAGTATGATTCAGTCTCGGACGAGGAAAGGGGATTACTCATCTCGTCGGTCATGTGCTTCTCTCTCTCTCTCTCTCTCTCTCTCTTCACTTTCCGACCGTCGGGTTTCCGTTCAGTCTAGTTCGCAAGTTTCAGCGCTTCGGCGAACGATTCTTCGAATATGTCAAGTCCTTGATTTAGTGTCTCAGGGTCGATCGTGAGCGCAGGCAAGAATTTTAAGACCTGATCAATTGGTCCGCATCGTTCCACAATCAATCCCTTCTCAAATGCTTTGCGTGTCGTAGCCTCGGCGATTTCGGCCGTTTGGCAATCAAGTCCGAGTGCCATGCCACGCCCTCGAATCGCAAAGTTGCTTCCATGCTCGGATGCGATGGCCTCGAGCCGACGCCGCATATTTTCTCCTGTTTGTTGCACTCCCTGCGAGAAAGTTCGGCTACGCCAATAGGAATTCACGGCGGCGGTGGCGGACACGAGTGCGAGGTTATTTCCTCGAAACGTGCCTGTATGTTCTCCTGGCCGCCATACGTCGAGCTCCTCTTTGATCAACAGCATTGATAATGGTAGCCCGTATCCGCTGAGCGATTTTGACAGTGCGACAATGTCTGGCGATAAAGCTGCAAACTCGTAGCTGAAGAATTCGCCCGTGCGACCACAGCCCATCTGAATATCGTCGACTATAAAGAGAGCGCCAACATCTCTTGCTATTGCTTGGACTTTTTGCAACCATTCCTTGCCAGCTACATTTATGCCGCCCTCTCCCTGCACAGTTTCGACGAGGATGGCAGCTGGGTGATCGACACCGCTGCCCTCGTCCATCAATACCTTTCGCAGGTAGTCAGCAGTATCAACCGCTGGTCCAAGATAACCATCGTAGGGCATAAACGTTGCGCAAGACAAAGAAACGCCGCTGACTCTGCGATAAAGGCGGTTACTGCTCGCAGCAATCGCTCCCAAGCTCATGCCATGATATCCATGGGTGAACGAGATGACGTTTTGACGTCCCGTGATTTTGCGTGCGAGCTTTAAAGCCGCCTCAATAGCATTGGCACCCGTTGGCCCCGTAAATTGGAACCGATAGCGTGGACTCCGTTCCTGAAGTATGACAGAACTGAACGTTTCCATAAATTCAAGCTTTGCTGGCGTAGCCATGTCAAGCCCGTGGACCACGGCATCCGATGCTAGATACTCAATAACAGCAGCTTTGATGGCATGGTTGTTGTGGCCGTAATTCAACGCTCCGGCACCGGACAGGAAGTCAATGACTTTTCGTCCATCCTCCGTTAACATGATGGAGCCGCACCCTTGACTAAAGATAGCCGGGAAGGAACGAGAGTACGAGCGAACGCTTGATTCTAGAGTTTCGAAAACTTGCATGTTGCGCGACTTGCAAACCGCTCTATCCATGGCTGTCTCCTTCAAGTAAGTGATTCAAATGCGAGCACGCCATCTTGTATATCTCGCGAGAGCGGTGCGTTTCTCGCTTCGCCTCAACTTATGTTGCGCCACGTCTCAATGGCGTCCGTTCACGTACCTGAGAGCAGCAACCAGCGAACCTACCAATGTTAGCAGGGACCTCAACGAGTATGAACTGGATTTGATCCGAATTGGCGTGTCCAGGAAGCGATCAAGCTGGCGTTCGACAAAGTCGAGGAACCAGGCAGCGCGTGACAGCGGCTCAGCCGGCTCCAGGAGTACCGGCAGACCAGCGGCGATACGGTCTGGCGGCGACCGAGCTGCTCCGCCATCAGCGAGATACGCCTGCCCAAGCGCTGGCGCGGGCAGTGTAATAGCACCTCCACCAATGTCATCGAAGCTGTGCGCCAGCTGGTGCTGATCGCTAGCGACGATCTGATTGCCGGCCTGCTCAACAGCAACGGCTCCAAGACAGGCAACGGCAATCGCTGGAAGCACGAACGGTCAGCTCGATCAGTTGGAACTGTCGCATCCCCGTGTTCAAGCCCGCCGAGGACGGCATTGAGCCCTCGGTGAAACCTTAGCAACGCGGCAAAGCTCCTAAAGATTAGGCCCAAGACGCTCTGTCTAGCCACCGAACCGGGCGAGATCGAAGCCATCCATCCGCTCTCGGACGGCCCGTGGATCTTCGCTCGCGCATTGCTGATGATAGTGCCGCTCGATCTATCGCCGAACGGGCCGGCAAGGTGCGCAAGGAGGCGCGCCGCAAGTGTCGGCGCACTCGCGAAGCACCTGCCGCGCTGCGGGCAGGTGCTGGAGCCGGAGGCGACGCGCCGCCCGTGCTGTCAAGGTCAGCTCCACAAGATCGGCAAGGACGTCAGCGAGGTGCTGTCGGCATCCTGCGGGTGCTGCGCACGATCCATCCCAAATATGGCTGCCGCAACAACACCGATGGTGTGGTCCAAGCGAAAGTTGCTGCCGCACCTGATCGAGAGCGGCATGGCCCGACCGCAGTCGTGAGCCGCGTGGTGGTCTCGAAGTTCGCCTGGTATTTGTCGCTCTACCGACAGGTGCCAATTCTGGCCGGCCAAGGTGTCCGTCTCGACCGGGCAACGCTGGTCGGCCTGATGAAGCGCACGGCCTGGTGGCTCAGGAGCCTCTATGGGCTTCAGCTGCGCACGATCCAGGCCTCGCCGCGCGTGTTCTGCAATGAGACGCCAATGCCGGTGCTCGATCCTGACATCGCACCCGCATCTGCCAGTTCTAGACACATGCCATGATGACCGGGCATCGGGCGGCCCCGCTCCGCCGGCGGTCGCCTACGTGTTCGCTAACGGCCGCGGCACTGAGGAGATCGCCGGACAACTGAAGGGCTTTTCCGGTAATCTGCAGGTGGATCGTTATGCTACCTACAAGGCGCTTGCCCGCGCTCACGGCGGCGCGATGCAGCTTGTTTTGTCTCGGCCATGCTCGACGCGGTCTACAAGATGACCCAGTCGCCGTTTGCGCGCGAGATGATCGAACGCCTGCAGGCGGTCTACGCGAACGAAGCGGAGATCCGCAGCAACAGTGCCGAGCAGCGGCGGGCCGCCCGCCGCACCAGGAGCGCACTGTTGATGACGGCGC
The DNA here is from genome assembly GCF_054185165.1 of Bradyrhizobium sp. UFLA05-109. Taxonomy (NCBI): domain Bacteria; kingdom Pseudomonadati; phylum Pseudomonadota; class Alphaproteobacteria; order Hyphomicrobiales; family Nitrobacteraceae; genus Bradyrhizobium; species Bradyrhizobium sp. UFLA05-109. The sequence goes on from NZ_JBBIAR010000117.1 coordinate 4,693, forward strand.
TCAAGGCGCGACTGACCGAGGTAGTCGGCCAGCTCTTCAGTCGAAGCTGGCGGAGGCCATCAAGTATGCGCTCGATAACTGAGATGGTCTGACGCCGTTTTTCCGCGATGGCCGTGTCGAGTCGACAGCGCCCGATTGCCGTGGGAAGACGCAACTCATTGTTCAGCGGCAGCGAAGGTGGCGCCGAGAGTGGGCGATCCTGGCGGCGATCGTGAACGCGCAAAGCTCCAGGAGCTCGATCCCCAGGCCTATCTGGCTGACGTGCTGGAGCGACATCGTCTCCGCGTGAGTCTACGTCGCCACAAAGCATCGTCTTCGATAGCCATTGCCGTAATGCCGCTTGGGGAGCTCGCGCGATGGCTCCAGGCTCGCGTCGATTAACGTCCTGGCGCCACCAGCCTCCCCACGCTGGACGGCTAAGTCGCCACGATCGGGGCCAGACCTGTGTCGATGAGCCGCTCGATTGGATCTGCCCGCTGCTCGCCATCGATGCCGACGCTTTCAACGACGGCGACTTCCTGGAGTTGGACGCGATCTCCGCCGTCGCGCTGCGTAATAACGAGATCAGCCAGATCCTTTCGGTCACGCCTAACCGGTTCGCCCCAACGCTCCGGCGTCAACTCAATAGCGAACTTGATCCGCTACTTAGCGTCAGGGATTATACGCCACGATTCGGCTCAGGCTGTCGGCGTGGGCGCCGTCGCTAGACGCCAGCAATGCTTCTACCTATTCTGCGGAAATGTCGCGATGATTAGGGCGGTCCACGGCTTGGTCTGCCTCGTACCGGCGGCGAGACCCGAGACTTTCTGCGCAAGCTCACCTTGATATTCCAACGGCCGTCGAGGTCTTGCGCCAGCACTGGATGCCGATCCGCTACGCTCGCGCCCGCTGATTAACACAGACGTGGGACCTCATGCCGGTTACAAAGGAATTGCAACGATCCGAACTGCCAAGCCCTATCTCTACCGCGCGCTCGCAATCGAGACCAACGATTAATAGGATTAAGCAACATCGCCGGGCATCGACGCGCTACGACAAAGTGCTGCCAACTACTCGGCCGTCGTACAACTTGCGTCAGTCAGGCTGTGGCGGCGCGTTAGTGAGTCCGCGTCCTAGCACTACTTTGGCAGAAGCTATTTGCGAAAGTGTTTTTCAAGGATTTGTTTTCGGCAGTATGGGCACCGCTGAGACGCGGCCGAAGGATGAGATCGACGATGGCGTGACGTACGGCGGGCATGGTTGGTTGAGGCGGAGGTCCGTTGATTCTTTTTTTTCCGCCCCGCGTGTGCGAGGCGACGATGCTGCAGGAAGGCGTAGGCAATCATTGTCATTAGGGCGTGGCGATGAAGACCCGGCCATGATCGCCCCTCGAAGTGATCAAGTCCAAGTTCCTCCTTCAATTGCTGATGCGCCTGCTCACAAATCCATCTTGCCTTGATGGTGGCGGCTAGTGTGCGCAGATCCGTCGCCGCGGGGAGATTGGCGAGATAGTATTTCTTCTCCCCTGAAGCACGTTGCTCGCCAATGAGCCAGGCTTCGTCGCCCGGGAGATGCTGCTGACCCTTATCCCAGATCCGCTGCGGAAGGCCGTCGGCGGTGCGGACACGGAGAGCAGCAAATCGAGCTTTCAGCCGCCCTTTCGTCCCGCTGCGCCAACTTATGGCTTTCCATTTGGCGCTGGCCAGCATTTGTTCTGCCGCAATCGATAAGATATCGGGCACGTGGTGCTTTCGTGGTTTCCCGCGGACTTTGGTAATCGGCCAAATGAGCTTCACATCGACCGGATACACCTTCAGATGCCGAGGGATGCCGACAGCCCAGGACAGCCCGCGCTCTGTTAACCCTTGTCGAAACGGTGCGCTAAGTCCGTATCCTGCATCCGCCAGCACACATCCAAAGCGCAGGTTGGCTGCCATGGCTCGGTCAATCTCGGCCAAAGCAATTTCCGGCTTGGACCGTGGCGTTTGGTGTTCGACTGGCACGCGAGCGCGCTTCAAACGAGACACGTCGCTTGTCCAACTGTCAGGCAGAAAGAGACGTAACGCGATCATCACTGGCACTTCGCCGCGCGCAAGCGTCAAAGACACCAGCGTTTGGCAATTTGCCGTTTTGCCGAGAGCCGACGCGTATTGAGCCGCAACACCAACCGAGCGTTCGCCCTTCTTCGGCAGTGAGGTGTCATCAATAACGAGCACCGCATCCCTGCCGCCGACAAGTCGGTCCGCCTGGTTGAGCAGCTCCGTCTCCAGCGGCGTCGCGTCCCAGACACCGTCCGCAATGAAATGGTGTAGCTGATCGTGGTTGCCCGAGGCAAGGCGCTCCGCCATCGGCTGAACGCTCTTGCGATCGCCAGGCCCAATCAGTCCCGCAACATACAGAGGACACATCCGCTGCCGAGTCTTATGGCCCAGCCGGTCCAGGAACGGCATCAGCCAGCGTTCAAGTTCGTCTTCCCATCCCGTCATGGTCAGCCCTCCAAGAGCCGACCACCCATGAATCATTGAAAAATTGATTCGGGAATCCTAAAAAGCACAGCAAAACCGACAATCTGCCAAAGTAGTGCTAGCCAAATCATCCATCTGATCTCTCACCCGCGTCCTTCTCGCGATGGGCAAACTGGGATTCTACGGCGGCGCTGTGCTCTAAACCGACGACCTTGTCCCGTGCACCTATCAGGGATGGTAGTATCGTCGCAAGTTATTAGCTGGTATTCACTAATAAGCCCGACCCAATAGCGATTGAAAAAAGTGGTGCATTCATGTCCCATGCACGAAGAGCCGGATCTCCTCCGTTAGTGCACACCACTCGCGACCGGTGAGAGATATGGTTCGGATCGCTTGAAACAGAATTTTGGTCTGCCGCCACCTGGTTTGACCTTTGTTCGCGTGCGAGCTGGTCCGGTTGCACCTGCCGCTCCACGCTTGGCCGCAGCACTGCATGCAACCTCGGAGTCACCCCTCAATGTCAAGAAGAGTTCTCATTCTGCTTGAAGGCGCAAGTAATGCTCGGCTCTACGTCCAAACGGCCCAGCGTCTTGGTCTGCATCCTGTCACTCTGTCGACTGATCCAGCCCGGTATGAGTATCTTGCGGCAGAAGGCTGCGAGGTAATCTGTGTCGACACAGCTAATATTGATGCCATGATACGCGAATGTTCCAGGTTACCTCCCGCGTTCGACATTGCCGGCATTACCAGTGCCCAAGAGTCCGCCTATGCGGCAGTCGGCAAGCTCTGCCTGTATTTCGATCTGCCGGGCCCGAACCCCGCCGCAATCGAACGCTGCTGTGACAAATTTGCTCAACGTCAGCTTCTGGTGGAGGCCGGCGTCCCAGTACCTGCTTATCGCTTAGCAGCGAACGCGACGGACGTAGAAAGCTCTGCTGCGGAGATCGGCCTACCGGTGATTGTCAAGCCAGCCGTAGGCATCGGCAGCATTGGTGTCCGATTGTGCCGGAATGTCGATGAGTTGGCCGAACACACAGCGTTTCTGCTGAGTGAGAAGTACATATGGCACTCTTCCCCAAGGATACTGGTCGAAGAATTCGCACAGGGCCCCCATTATACTGTTGAAATAATGGGAAATGAGGTCATCGGGATTGGCAACGCTGAGTTCGGCGACCCACCGCATTTCGTCTGCCGTGAGTACATCTATCCGGCTCTGCTGACTGATGACGAGCATAGAGGTATCGCCGATGCTTCGCTGAGTGGTTTGCAAGCACTGGGCCTTGTCTGGGGGCCGACGAACGTTGATATACGATGGACGACGCGCGGCCCTGTCGTGATTGAAATCAATCCGCGCCTTTGTGGTACACCCAACCCTAAACTTGTAAAGCTGGCCTACGGTGTTGATCTCGTCACTGAGCACATCAAGCTTGTGATCGGGGAGGAATGCAATTTGCGTAGCAGCCATTCACAGACTGCGGGCGCGCGGATCTTAGTTCCTGATCGCGACGGCATCCTCGACGCCATTGATGGTGAAGGCCGGGCGGCTTCCGTACCAGGTGTCACAGAGGTCAAGCTTTCTATTGAACCAAAAACCCCGATCGTCAGGAAGGGCGATTGCCGAGACAGGATCGGATATGTCATCGGCGCTTCGCCTAACCTTGCTCGGACCAGGGCGATACTTCAACGTGCCGCAGAATTCATTGATTGGTCCATCACACCATTTCCGGCCGTGGGCGAATAGGAACAATCTGCGACCCTTACCTCCTCTCACCGGCGCGGCTGGTGTCAGTTAGAGGTGATCGCTGCCGAACATTGGTGCAATTAAGAGCAAGAAAGAGCTTGGCTTTGTTGCAAAGAGCTGACTTGGGGCGTAGGGGAGCATGGACACGCTGCGGATTAGACGGCGATTTGCTTGGCGAGAGAGAAATTCGGATTGAAGGCTCGGTCTACCTCCCTTGCTATAGATCATCATCTCCATTCTACGAGAATAGCACCGTCTCTGGCGAAGGACTTGAAGCCGAGCATCGGTTACAGTCGACGCGTGATACGCCGATGTTCCGGGCCGTCCATAGGCTTCAGCACTCCCCTGAAGAGGCGCTTCGCTGTCATCGAATCACGGCGTTCAGCGAGCCAGAACTCGACCGTATCGCCGACGCTGTCCTTGGCGACATAGAAATGCTTCCACTGGCGAAGAGCCTTGAAACAGGGCTCGTCGATAGGCCACAACGTTCCATCAACGAGGGCTAGAAGCAAACTGCCCGCTGATAGATGATGGTGTCATCGACCGAATGCCGGCTCGGCCATCATCCGTTACAAATGCCGGAGCCAGAGATTGCGTGTCAAATACCGGCGCGCGCGAAGCGGTGTGAGAGCACGGTTAAATGCGGCGCCTTGAACATCGCAACCTTCAAATTTCGTCCAGGTACTCCGTGCCATACCATCGGTAATGAAAATGTCGCAACTAGGAGCCGACGTGCAACGGAAAGCGCCGATCCTGCACTCCAGACCATTCCAGGTCACCAATCGACAGGTCCTGGCGATGGCCATCCCGATGACGCTCGCATACCTTACGACGCCGCTGCTCGGCGTTGTCCATACGGCCGTGGTGGGCCGATTCGGCGATGCCGCATTGCTTGGAGGTCTTGCAGCCGGGGCGGTTATCTTCGACGTCGTCTTTGTGACCTTCAATTTCCTAAGTTCCGGTACGACCGGTCTCGTCGCCCAGGCTTTCGGGCGCGGCGATGCAGTGGAAGAGAGAGCGGTATTTTGGCGGGCATTTGTCATCGCCGCTGTCTCCGGCCTGGCCCTGATTCTGCTTTCGCCGCTTATTGCCCTGATCGGCGAATGGTTCCTTAACGCGGATCGACCGGTGACCGCCGCGATGGATCTCTACATCCGCATCCGCCTCATCTCGACGCCTGCCGCCCTGATCAACTATGCAATTCTCGGCTATTTTCTGGGACGCGGCAATGCGGGCCTCGGGCTTTTCCTTCAACTTCTCCTCAACGGGATGAATATCGCTTTCTCGATCTTTCTGGGGCTTTATCTCGGCTGGGGCGTTGCAGGCGTCGCTTGGGGAACCCTGTGTGGCCACGCCGCGGCCATGATCGCCGGCATGATGATCCTCTTCGAACGCTTCCGCGCCATGCCGAAAATGTCGCGCCAGCATACGTTCAATGTGGTGGCCCTGGGGCGAATGCTTCACCTCAACGGCGACATCATGATCCGTTCCTTCGTGCTCATGGGAGCATATATCCTGTTCACTCGGCAGGGCGCCCAACTTGGCACGTTGACCCTCGCCGCCAACGCGGTGCTGCTGCATTTCTTTCTGGTCTCGGGCTATTTCCTCGACGGGTTCGCGGCGGCCGCCCAGCAACTCGCCGGTCGTGCCATTGGCGCCCGCGATCAGTCGGCTTTCTTGCGCGCCGTCAGGCTGACCGCAGGTTGGGGATTCGCGGTTGCGGGCTTTGCGAGCGTCTTGATTTTCGTATTCGGCGAACAGCTTGTCGGCTCCTTAACAAGAACTGCGGACGTGCGTGCGGAGGCGCTCTTTTATCTTCCATGGGCGGCCTTCGGGGCCTTGAGCGGCGTGCTTGCCTTCCAGATGAACGGCGTCTTCATGGGGGCCACTTGGTCGAGCGACATGCGCAACACGATGCTCATATCTTTCGCAGCCTTCACCGCTGCGTTGTTCGCGCTTGGGCAGATGTTCGGTAACCACGGACTTTGGGCCGCGCTGCACATCTTTCTGCTCGTGCGCGGGATTAGCCTCCTATCAGTCATGCGCCGCCGTGTGCGCTCCGCCTTCGCTGAATGATTGTCGACCGGCTCCCTCACGAGACGTTGTTCTGTTGCAAGGAGCTGAACTGGGGCGCATGGAGGATCTGTAGCTGTGAATCCGGTGACGAGATAGAAAATTGCTGGGCATGGATTCGACTCGAAGACGTACCTTACCTGCGGCTTACACATCATATCGACAATCCCGATCCCTTCGAGAACGTCACAGGCTTGCGGCTGGACTTCAAGCCGAGCATCGGCCACTCTCGGCGCCTGATATGCTGAGGGTCCAGCTCGCGAGGTGCGGCAACCGCGCGACGCGTGCTTTCGTAGACCGCACACTTGCCGCGCTCGTCGCCCAAGCATTCAGCCAGGCCAATTGTCCACGCGCGTGAGTATCACCCAGGCGGATTTATGGAGCGCGCGATAGTATCTCAACGCGGTATCGAAGTTCAGCCGGTATTTTGGCCGGTCGTCCGACTGTTTTGGGCTTGGCGGATGTCCACACAATCCAGATTCATCTGGTGGCGACCGGCATATCAAGGACCGCGCTCAACTAGATCGTCTGTGCTTTGCCGTTTTTTCTTCTCTGTCGATCGGCCACTGCACGATCCGGGAGCGCATCGCCTGTGCGCGAGAGCCGCGCAAGCTGCCGGTCGTGCTAAGTCCCGGCTGTTTCGCAGTCACGATGGCGAGCCGCTGCTTGAGCCCACTGGGCTGCACGCCGCCTGCCGATCAGCCCGTATCGCGGCCGCTTTCAGTAAGCAGGTGACGGTGCACACGCTGCAGCACAGTTTTGCCCCCCATCTTTTGCAGAACGGCGCCGATATCCGCCCGGAGAGGTTAGCTCGTGGGGGCGTATGGATGAAAGACCTTGGCTGAAGGCAGTGGGTGGCGTTTCAGGATTTCGTTGAAGCGGGCGCATCGGACCGTGCCTTGACGATCTCGCAGAGACAACCACTTGCGCCATCGGAAAACGCTCTAGCTACCTACCAGGCTGTTGAAGAAGTAGCCAATCGGCGGGCGATAAAGGGAATGTCGTCGCCGCCTTCGAGGCATATCTAACCTTCAGGTGAGCCATCGGCGAGTTCTTCTGCCCAACCACAGCCTCTTGCGGGCTCCATCTCGTCGCTGCCGTCGAACTCGACAGCATCGTTTTGCCCCGTGAGGCAATCCAGGGCGAACTCGCCGCCTTCGTTTGTCAACATAAAGTAAGATCCCGCCCCAGCCATGTCGTGATCGGGCGTTTCCACGACACGCCTTTTGCCCCGTGCGCTCATAGCTGCACCGCCAACAGCTTGGGCAGGCGGATAAGATTGTAGGCCGCAAGCGCCAACGTAAAGGCGGCGTCCACGCGCTCGCGCCTCGGCAGCTTTACCTTGGCCAGACCGGCGGAACTCTTGATCCACCCGAACACCTCCTCAATCCATTTGCGGCAGCGTTGGCTGACCTCGTAGCCGGCATGGCGGGTGGTGCGGTCGTCGACCGCCGCCTTGCGCGGGATGCCGGTCTTGCTGGGTGTCCGTCCATCGCGATATACGGCGTCACCGATCGTTCTCTCAAGTCGTGCACGAACTGCGTAACGTCATAGGGCTCGTCTGCGCCGAGCGTGATCTGCCGGCCTCTGCGATGGCGGCTATCAATCAACGCCAGCACCGTCTCTCGTTCGGCGGTGCCGGCCGCCTAGCTGACGATGCGCCGACCGCCAGGCCATGGTCGTTCTCCACCGGAGCATACCCCTGTAGCAGAGCTTGGCCGGCTGCCCGTCTTTGGTGCGTCTCGTTTGAACGATTCTCCTTGTGGAAACTGCGCCTCTGCGTTGCGTCCCGGACCCTCACTGTCGTTGTCGCCTTCATCCTTTCTGCGGAGCTCTTGATCGAAGCCCATGCTTCGATCAGCGTGCCGTCCACCGGGAAGTGTGATCCGTCGACAACAGCCACTTCACTTTCGGCTGAGTCAGTACCGCCGAAAGGAACTTAACGGCGATCTCACCCTCTAACAGCCGGTCGCGGTTCTTGGAAAACGTCGAGTGATTCCACACCTTTTGTCCACGCCCAGACCGACAAACCAGGGGAATAACAGGTCGAACGCTGGCCGCTCCATCCAATCGTCGTTTCGTGCGGCGCGGCGATCAAAGTGAGAGTGCAGCGTCAATCAAGATGAGAACGCCGCTGGGCGGGAACGTAGGGAGGGCGTAGCCCGACCGGAGTTTCCGTCCACCGCCGCCGACGCCCCACTCCGACCTGGATATCCACTCGGCCCCGCGGCTCCGAAGCGTCAAATATACGGTCAAGCATATATGCGAACTCAACTTGTCGGCTCTTATTTTGCCGATCAGCTCACGCCCGACAAAGTGCGGGAACGCACCGCTTACCTCGGCCCCCGTTATACTTGACGAGCGATCGCCTGCAGGAAGCCGACCATCTCGCGCGCAATGGAAGTGGTGACAATCACCTTGGGTTTGCCGGCCGCCCGACACAAGCAGCGATAGTGCGCGCACAGCCTGGGCTGGGCCTTCCAGGCGATGTCGCGGATAGCTTGAGGCAGGCGCTCGTTACGGTCATGGAGCTTGCGACTGATGCGGGCCTGCATGAGATAGGCCCCTCGATCAGAGCTCGCCTGCGGGACGCGCCGCCCCTCACCTCAGAGGGCGAACATAGGGTCTAGGTCAGGCCATGGCGCCACCCGAGAACCAGTGTTTACGGTCAACGAAGCACGGCTTTCTGGACGACGCGTCGGCTGGCATCTGTCCCGGAGAGGCATTTAGCTACAAATAGTTAAGGGCAATGTAAGTGCGACTGAACTTGCCACTTTCAGCATCTTTCCGCAGCATTTCCGCGAGTCTTTCCTTTGGCTGACCGAAACCTCCGGCACCGGGTGTTGAAACGCTTATCGCCTGATGCTCCCAAAGTGGCCGAGTAGGAATCTTACCCGGCAGTTCGATTTCGCCGGAGCGATCGTCAAGAATCTTAAATTCTCCAGGTAAGCCAGGCTTGCCTCCGAAGACGCCCCATGGCGCGTGGCTGAAGCGCTCACCCACGGCATTAAAAGTTGCCGTATGACCGATCGGTCGAATAACTCGGCGTAGCCCCAGTCCGCCTCGATGGCGCCCGGCTCCGCCACTGTCAACGCGGAAGGCGTATTCTTCAACCATCAGGGGGTACTCCTGCTCCAAGGCCTCAATTGGGGAGTTCGATGTATTCGTCATGTGCACCTGGACGCCATCAGTCCCATCACCACTCGGGCGGCCACCGAATCCACCCCCAATTGTTTCAAAATAGATGTAGGGCCTTTGGGTCCGCGGGTCCACTCCCGCTATCGCGAGGCTCGTATTGGATCCGTTTGCTGCTGCGACGATACGGTCCGGCAGTGCCGGGGCGAGCGCGCCCATGACAACATCAGTCACACGCTGGCAAGTGTGGTTGCGAGCGGCAACGGCCGCCGGAAATACGGCGCTGCCGATGGTTCCATCCTCGATAATCAACGTGAAAGCGCTCTGAGTGCCGTGGTTGTTCGGAATGTTTGGATCGAGTAGGGCCTTTAACACATACGCCACCGCTGCCACGGTTGCATTTCTGGGGGTATTGATGTTTCCTTCCACCTGCGGGCTCGTGCCAGCAAAATCCAGCTCCATGTTGTCGCCCTTCACGTCTATTCGTACCCTAATTGGTATATTATTGGTGCCGACCCCATCATTGTCCAACACGTCCGCAAACGTATAAGTACCGTCTGGAATCATCCCGATCGCCAATTTCATGCGGCTGTGCGTCCGTTCGATGATTTCATCGAAGGCGGCCAGCGTGAGTTCGACAGAGTACAACGCCAAATGCTCTTTCATGCGGCGACTGCCAAGCTTGCACGCGGCAATTTGGGCAAAGTAGTCACCACGACGTTCTTCTGGGACACGCACGTTCAACAGGATGAGATCCATCAAAGCTTGATTGAGATCGCCGCGCTGGAAAAGCTTGACGAGCGGAATTCGCAGACCTTCTTGAAAAATTTCGGTCATGCAGCCATCCATGCTACCGGGAGTCATCCCCCCTATGTCGGCATGATGCGCCAGATTGCAGATGAAGCAGATGGGCTTACCGTGCTCGAACACCGGCATCATAAGGTTCACGTCGGGAAGATGACTGCCTCCTGCGGCGTGAGGGTCGTTGGAGATGAAGATATCCCCATCATGGATATCCTCCAATGGTACGGTTTTCAGCAGCATTTCCATTGTCGAGGCCATCGAGCCAAGATGAGTTGGATATGAACCTTCGGCTTGCGCGACGATCCGGCCCCGCATGTCCACGATCGTTGTCGAGTGATCGTGCCTTTCCTTGATGTTGGTCGAATAGGCACTTCTTTTTAGTGCAACGTATGCTTCGTCCGTGATGGACTTTAGTCCATTGTGGATCAGCTCAAGTTTGATTGGATCAAGTGCGGCGCTGCTCATTTAGTCACCTCGATCAACATGGAGCCGGTCTCATCGATCCCGACTGCGTCTCCTGGAAATACGATTGTGGTTGCGTCTAGCTGTTCGACGACTGCTGGTCCCGTGAACGTCATTCCAGGACGCAACTTGTCTCGGTAATAGACCGGCGTCGGCACCGCCGCATCTGGATCGAAATAGACGTCCCGCGTCTCGTCTGGAATTGGCGCGGAAGTTTTCGTTTGCCGTACTTTCTTCACTTCAAAATTGTACAGCTTGACTCTTTGAACGACGCGAACATTGACGATTTCGACCGGATCATTGGGATTGTAGAAGCCATAATTACGATCGTGCGCGGCGAAGAACTTTCGACGGAGATTATCGATCGCTGTCGTTGCGCAAGAATCGGTTAGCGGAATCGATAATTCGAAGTTCTGGCCTTGATAGCGCATGTCGATAGTGACTGAAAGGTTAAGCTTGGCATTTTGCGGAATGTATTCAGACTCTAGCCATCGAGCGGCTTCCTGGCGAAGGTCGCCGAGGCTTTGGAAGAGCTTGGTATGAGCGTCAGGTTCATTCAAGGGAATACGCACTGTACGAACAAAGCGCTCTAGTAAATCCGAAACGACAAGACCTTGAGCGCATAGAATGCCCGGATTCGAGGGAACGAGGATTTCCTTCATTCCTAGCGCACGTGCCACTTCGGATCCATGCAGAGGACCGGCCCCACCGAATGCCAGTAAGGTATACTCTCGGGCATCAAGGCCGCGCTCCACGGAGATACCGCGCACCGCGCGCACCATGTTTGCGACGACGATGCTCAGCACTCCATGTGCGGTTCGCGTTTCACTTAACCCAAGCTTCTCGGCAAGAGGCTTGATCGCGACCTGCGATAGACTGAGATCCAATGGCATCTGACCATTCAACAAGCCTCGCGAAGATAAGCGCCCCAAGAGCAAATTGGCGTCTGAGACGGTCGGTTTGGTACCTCCGCGCCTATAGCAGGCTGGCCCGGGATAAGAACCGGCACTTTCCGGACCAACTTTCATCAGACCGTCGCGATCGAGCCACGCAATTGAGCCTCCACCTGCCCCAACCGAATCAATGTCGATAGAGGGTAGTCGCACGGGAAAGTCCTCGATTGCTCGATCGAGGCTGATGTCAAACTTGTAGTCTCGGATAAGGGCAACATCCGCGCTGGTTCCACCCATATCTAGCGTAATGACCTTTGAGCGGCTCGCCTGGCGTGCAATTTCGATTGCGCCAACCACGCCGGCTGCCGGTCCAGACAGAGCCGTTCTTATTGGGAAGATCTTTGCTCGAGCGACCGACATAAGACCGCCACTCGACTGATTCACGCCAAGCCGCGCGTTCGGAAACGTTTCCGCGACTTCCTTGTCAAGACTCTTCATGTACTCTGTCATCACAGGAAGCAGATAAGCGTTGAGCACAGTGGTCGAAAAGCGCTCGTACTCGCGAAACTCGGGTTGCACATCCGAGGATACTGACAGCCTCAGATAGGGAAGCCGCTTCGCGATTTCAGTAGCAACTATCTGCTCATGCTCTGGATTTTTATAGGCAAACAATAGGCATATCGAACACGCATCATAATTCCCATGTTCGATAAGGTCTATTACTTCGGAAAGCTCGCTGCGATCGAGAGATTTAACGACGGCGCCATCGAACCGAATGCGCTCCGTGACCTCGAACCTGTCTTTCCGTTGGACCAGCGGGGCGGGGTAATCTTCATACAAGCCGTAGTACTTCGGCCTTGCTTGACGTGCAATTTCGATGACATCCCTAAAGCCCTTGGTCGTTACCATGCACACCTTGCCACCGCGCCGCTGTATGATCGCGTTGGTTGCCACGGTTGTACCGTGACCAAACCTGACGACATCCGATGTGGAAATCCCGACATTGCTGCACAGTTCCTTAGCGCCGTCGACGATAGCGCGAGCTGGATTGGCAGGTGTGGAAGGCGTCTTGTGAATGAAAACACGCCCCGTCTCTTCTAAGGCAAACAAGTCAGTGAACGTGCCACCGACATCTACCCCTATCGTGTATCTCATTCCATATTCCCCATAGACTGAAGCTACATGCCATCGAGCGTCTTCATCAAGACAGTCGCGGTCACGCGACAAATAAACAGTTTGCAAGCGCGTCGGTCTGCCCCGGCGGCGAGGACAGCGTTGGCGTCCCTCTTCTCGCCATCGAACACGACACCGAGTCCGGCGGTTCGGCTCCGGTTGCGAGAAGATCACTGCAGGCAAAGGCTCGAAGCCGTCGACTGCGATATTCTGTCCACCCGGGTTAGGTATTCAATTGGCAGCGGCATTTGCCAACTTAACCGCATTCGGCACCGCACTTAGTAATGCCGTAGGCGGCACACGGGTCATCTAAGCTTCTGCCGACTAACCCAAGAGCACGAGGTCGCTCGAAGCAAGCACTCTGCCGACTCCCGGAGCGGGCGGGAAACGATTTGGTAGCATACTTGCACTCACGCGGCACCTGGTGGCCGCCGCACCCGGGATTGAGGAAACCAATCGTATTCAAGGCCGTGTGCGCTCGCAGGTCGACCGCTGAACTGGAGCTTCTGCTCTTGGAGCTTGCGGCGACACCGGTTCAATCGACTGTCGAATTCGTAGCGGGTGAAATGAAGTCCCA